>JBBQIF010000016.1:0-15652 GCA_038324665.1 Bacteroidia bacterium | reverse complement strand
AAAGGAAAAATATATTCAGATTTACTTTTATGTCTTTTTATGTCCTTATATGGTTCAAAAAAAGCGGCTGAAAAACTAACCACCACCGCAATGCACCTTAGTTTTTTAAAGCAAACTTTAAATGGGAATTAATAAAATTGCTGAATTTATTCAGCGATATCTTAAGTGTTCTTACGTGACTCACGTGGTAATGGTTTTAAAAAGTTGTGTCGGCCTAAAAAAAGTTTACACTTACCCAATAAAAGTCCACTTTTATTTCCAATTCCCACTATTCTTTCTAAAGGTTAATTGTTTTCAGACTTTTTGTTAAACTATTCTGAATCAAGTTAAGGACACTTAATGAATGGAGTCTCATTATAAAAAAAAGCATACCCGATGAAGAGTATGCCTTTTTCCATTTTATGAAAATTTACCACTTTATACTATAGACGTAATAAATGTGAAAAACGTTGCAGGGAAGTAAAAATATTTTTTCAGGGGCAGTTCAAGGGATTGCGCTTATATTTGCCTCATAAACTATTTTCCTTTTAAACTATGTTCGTGAAAACCTTTGGCTCTGCAGTGTATGGTGTTGATGCCTACACGATTACAATTGAAGTTAATGTTAGTGGAGATGGTGCCAATTATTCTCTTGTTGGCTTGCCGGATAACGCGGTTAAGGAAAGCTGGCTAAGGATCCACACAGCTTTTAAAAACAATGGTCTCAATGTTCCACGTAAAAAAATTGTTGTGAATATGGCCCCTGCAGATATCAGGAAGGAGGGCAGTGCTTATGATCTAACAATTGCTACCGGTATATTGGCAGCAAGCGAGCAGATATCGGAAATAGAAGAGGTTGGTAAATATATTATCATGGGCGAATTATCCCTCGATGGTAGTATATTACCTCTCAAAGGCGCTTTACCCATTGCTATTCAAGCACAGAAGGAAGGTTTCAAAGGGTTTATCCTACCAGTTCAGAATGCCAGAGAAGCAGCGATAGTAAAAGGATTGGAAGTATATGGGGTAGAAAAGATTTCGGATGTGGTAGGTTTTTTTAATGGGACACAAACCTTAGAACAGGTGATTGTAGATCCAAGAGAAGATTTTGCCAATGCTGTATCTGAATTTGATATTGATTTTTCTGATGTTCAAGGTCAGGAGAATATAAAACGTGCCATGGAAATTGCAGCGGCCGGCGGACATAATATTATTTTAATTGGTCCTCCGGGAGCAGGTAAAACCATGCTAGCGAAAAGATTGCCCACCATATTACCACCCATGACTTTACATGAAGCATTGGAAACTACTAAGATTCATTCAGTGGCGGGTAAACTAGGGGATAACGCAGGACTTGTAGCACATAGACCATTTCGCTCGCCTCACCATACCATCAGCGATGTAGCATTGGTTGGCGGAGGCACCAATCCGCAACCGGGTGAAATATCCTTAGCTCATAATGGTGTTTTATTTTTAGATGAGTTGCCGGAATTTAAACGTACAGTTTTGGAAGTAATGCGACAACCATTGGAAGACCGCAAAGTGAACATCTCACGTGCCAAATTTTCTGTCGATTACCCTGCCAGCTTTATGTTGGTGGCGAGTATGAATCCTTGCCCCTGCGGTTACTTTAACCATCCAGAAAAAGAATGTGTTTGTGGCCAAGGAATCGTACAAAAATATTTAAGTAAAATTAGTGGTCCTTTGCTAGATAGGATAGACATCCACATTGAAGTAACGCCTGTGAGTTTTGAGGAGCTAGCCAGCCGCAAACGCACCAATGAAAAAAGTGATACCGTAAGAGAAAGGGTACAAAAAGCGAGGGATATTCAATCTGCAAGGTTTGCCGGTAAAAATGGGGTTTATAACAATGCGCAAATGCCGAGCAACCAGGTAAAGGACATCTGTCAGATAAGCGATGCAGGTACGCAATTATTAAAAACAGCCATGCAGAAGTTAAACTTGAGTGCAAGGGCTTATGACAGGATATTGAAGGTGAGTCGTACCATAGCAGATTTGGCAGGCACTGAGGAAATAAAGATAGAACATTTAGCGGAGGCTATTCAATACAGAAGTTTGGATAGGGAGAATTGGGCGGGTTGAGGAATTTTAGATAAAGTGATTTTTGGTTTTGGATTTTAATGAAGCAAAGATTTTTCATTTTGCAACTGTAACAAAAAAGAACAACCTAGCCTTAAAATATTAAATTTTTAATGCGAGATGCATTTTTTACCTTAAATTTAGGTATGAAATTTTTATTTGGCCTTAAAATATTGGGTTTTTAACGCAATGTACTATAATCACGGAACAAGTTTTTTTCAAGGTACTTTTATAAGATATTGCCCTTCTTTACTGAATAACTATTGCAGATTTGGCAGGTACTGAAGAAGTTAAGATTGAACATTTTGAGGTTATTCAGTATAGGAGCTTGGATAGGGAGAATTAGGCGGGGTAACTATTTTAGATTTTGGTTTTTAGATTTTATTGAAACAAAGGATTTTTTGAATTGAGATTGTGGATTTAGTGATTTGATGATTTTTTTTGTAACAGCAACAATTGAAGCTAATTCACCTCTTTCGTTGATAAATCCCCATAAATTATTTTTTTCAGCAAGATATATTTTTTCTGTCTGGCTAAAACAAGGGTTAAAAGTCAGTAATAAAATTATAAAAATCGTTAATGGTTGTCGCAATGGTAGATAAATGATTCTCAAAGTTACAATAAATATTAGAAAAACAAGCAAGTAAAGCATTGTTTAACTTTGATGAAAAATAAGCGTTAATTCACGCTTAAATAATTCACTTTTCATGTCAATTACCACTGTTTTTTGAGTTTGCTAGATTAAGGGCAATTCTGTATGTGGATTGACTGGCTCTTGTATATAATTTTAACAGATTTAAATATTTGTTAAAACAAATATTGAGGATAAGAATTGACTTTTAACACACCCTTTATACTTATAAATTGGTTAATATTGCCGCAATTAATTAATCTTGACAAATAGAAGTACAACTTTTTATTAATCAAATTTATAAAGTGTTTTTAGATGTATGTTGAATAGTCTCAGTATCCTTAATTTTGTAACAGCTACGCTTGGTTTTGTTGTGGCCAGTATGTTAATATTTTCCAAGGGACAAAACCGTTTTGTTAACTTTTTCCTAGGTGTTGGATTTTTTGGTATCGCCTATCGATCCCTTTCTAACTATGCTTTGAACAGAGATTTAGTTGAAAACAGCTTTTTAATGGGATCTGTTTCGTTCATTTACTATGTAATTCCTGTTTGCATTTACCTCTATTTTAGGTCAGTGGTGAGAGATGAACAATCTCTAAAAAAGACGGATTGGTTGCATTTCATTTTGCCTGGGATGGCATTTGTATTGTTTGTTTATTACATAATCGAGGGCATTAGCGTTTCTGGAGGCTTAAGGTTACCCGTTAGCCATACTGCCTTTGGCAATATCACAGGGTTTCCATTCTATATACAACCGGGAGTGCATGCTATAGTACTATTTGGGATGTGCCTTTATTATCTAATTGCATCCTATTGTAATGTTTTCAGCAAATTGAAGAGAAAGGATGGGGAACATCTACAGCGCAAACAAATGCGTGTTTGGATCTTTACGTTACTTATGGTGTGCTCGGTTCTTGTTGTTATTATCTTTTTCGGTGTGATGCTTAAGCTGCTTTTCAACATTGAAATTGATTTTTCAATTGGCGCAGATATCATGAGGTCATTAACCCTGATGTATATTTTTACTAGGGTTCTTTTTAAACCCGATTTGTTATATGGTCTGCCAGATCTTGCTACACAATTGCCTGTTGTTGATATTTATCCTAGTGAGATTATATATCCTCATGAGATTGTACTGGAAACAAGTAATAATGAGGCAGATATACCCGTTGAGCAAGAAATAGAATCTGATAAAAAGGAAAAGCCTTTGTATTTTGACAAGCATGGATGGATACATTTCCAAGGGAATGAAGAGGAGGAGAATTTGAATAAACTACCGGCCTCGATTGAAAAGGATAAGGTTATTTATTATATTAAAAGAATAAATGACTACCTGGAGCAAACACCATACACCAACGAGAATTTTGACATGAAATCAATTAGCGGTGAATTACAAGCACCACTTTATCATATTGAGTATTTATTCCGTTATTATAACAAGTACTCGTTTTCGGAATTCAGGAATGTAATGCGTGTACAATACGTATTGAAGGAATTAGAAACTGGGGTACCACAAAATTATACAATAGAAGCAATTGGTTTAAAAGCCGGGTTTAATTCTAGGTCGAGCTTTTTCCGTGTTTTTAAGACTATTACGGGTAAAACGCCGAAACAGGTGCTTGATTCAACGGAATAGGCGATGTAGTTTTATTTATTTGGCTTTTTCGGTTAAATAATAAAAGAATCTGTAAGAATGTGCTTCATTAAAATCTGAGTGCCATTAATCAGTCCCATTTTTCATAATAAGGTTCCATTATACCTAAATTTCGTTAAGGGGGACTTCCGATTAAGTATCTAGTACCTTAATTTGTGTTTTGAAAACTAAACTTAACTTATAATGGAAATATATGCTTTGCTTAATAACACATTTAGAAAAATCAGGAGAGTTAATAATGCAATCCGTTTTTCATTTCTTTTCAAGCGATAAAGCAATAGATTTGAATACATAAGTAAACGATATTGGAAAAATGGCTTTTGCTCTGTAGTCCAACATACAGCAAAAACCAGACGCTTTGCGGAAGCCATTTAACCAGAAATCTACGGCTTTTGAATTAAAACAACATATTCTAATTAATTTAAAGTCTCCTTCATAAGCTAATCGAATTGAGTTGTCAACTTTACGATAGGTATTAAATTAAACGGATTGTACCCAACCATTTTGTTTTTGCAAACGTATATGTGATTATATTTACCAATTCAATTAACATGAAAAATCGAAAATTACTCCTTTTAGCCTTATTAACCTTATGTATTGGTGTTAAGGCCCAAACAAGCGTTCCTGCCCTGATAACTTCCAACCAGGTGTGGGACATAAGTGGCAGCCCCTATATTATTGGACAGAATACATTTATTGATACGGGCATTTCGGTTATTGTAAAACCGGGAGTTGAAATTAAAGCAACTGGTCTATACAAGATTGATATCAACGGGGAATTCCAAGCCGTTGGAAAATGGGATTCCATCATTACCATTAACAAAGTAGAACTGAATTTTAGCCAAAAAAGTAAAGATTATAACAAATCAACGGGCAGGGGAGCTTATTTCAACTATTGCAATATTATTGGCAATGGTTCCGGAAGTAAGGCCATTACAGTAACAACCACCAGTCTGAAAGTAGATCATTGTATTTTTTCAGGTAGCTATATGGCCGTCTATTTAGTGAGCGCTTATCCTTATGATACGATTGTAACTGATATTACTAACAGCAAATTCTCTGGAGATCAATTTGGCTATGGAAGCCCAATAAGTGGCAACATTATTGAATCTAAGCTAACAGTTACTAATTGCCTCTTTGCCAATGCATACAGCATTTACACTTATGGAAATATTACCTTCAAGAACAATACCTTCTATAAATTAAATAAAATTGATGCAAGTTATTTATTTGGAAAAAATGAGATTAGCTGTAACAGATTCCTTAATATGGGAGATGGTATTAAGATAAATGTGGGCAATTATAATTCAAAGGGCAGCGTTATTTATACAAATAATACAATGGATAGCTTTAATAGCAACAGTGGATCCCCAATGTTTACCCTTGCACGACCTTCATCCAGCTCACCCAAATTTGGTAAGGTTGAGATTAGCAATAATAATTTCCTAACGAATCTTGGAAAGGGCTTTAAAGTTACAATTGCAAGTTCCAATCAATCGCCAACTAAAACAGATACCGCCGATTTTAAATCAAATTACTGGGGAAGTGGCAATCCTACCATTATTGCAGATTATATAAAGGATTATAACGATGATATTAATATTTATGGGCGGGTTGATTTCACAGGGTACAAAAACGCCCCAATTACTGGCTGCTCATATAATACAGAATGTGCTAAGGCGAATTTTATTTATACCCAAAAGGATTCCGTACTTACCTTTAAGGATAGTTCTTATGGATCAAAACCGCATAAGGTAAGATGGGTATTCGGTGATGGCAACCAAAATGATTCCAATAGGAAAACCATTGTTCACAGCTATGATCACCCAGGCGTTTATATGGCTTGTCTGTATGTTTCGGATACCAATAATAATCTTTGCGATTCAATGTGCAGGATTGTAATTATTAAAAGCAAGAGTAAATGTCAGGCTTCATGGTATTTTGCAGTGGACACCAATGATGCAAGTTATGTTTATATAGTCAATACAAGCAAAGGTATAAATTCAAAAACAAAATATTATTGGACATTTGGCGATGGTGCAGGTTCATCTGCCACAAACCCTTCCCACACATACAGTTCTTCAGGAAAATACCAGTTATGCCTCACCATTTTTGATACGATGGCAGGTTGTTATAGTACTTTTTGCGATTCAGTAGATATCGTATTAAACGGAATGAAATTGCTGGTGGTGAATGAAGTTGATTTAGTTGGAATTAAAACCCCTGGCTTTTTGAGTTCGATTACCTTATTTCCTAATCCAACTGCTGGTAATATTAAGCTATCCATAAATACCCTAAGATCAAATGATTTGGTGGTTGAGATATTCAATTCAGAAGGCAGAGTTGTAAACTCAGGATTATATACTTGTGTTGCGGGAGAAAATGAATTTGGATTTGACCTTTCGGGTTTTGAGAATGGGTTATATTGTATCAATATTCGTTCAGGAAGCTATTCAAAAACCATGAAATTAGTGTTGAGAAAATAAACGATAAATTTGTGATATAAATTAGACAAGAAGGGAAGTCCGGCCATAGCTGGATTTCCTTTTTATTATGACTGATGCTGAATTAATAAAGGGTTGTTTAAATGATGACAGGCGTTGCCAAAACGAATTGTACAAGCGGTATTTTCCTTTGATGAGTAGTATTGCGATTAGGTATACAGGCAATCAGGATGAAGCGGTGCATAAACTGAATGGAGGTTTTCTGAAAGTATTGCAAAATTTGTCGCGGTTCGATGAGCAATTTGCACTTGCCACTTTTATCAGGAATATACTTATTAATCACCTCATCGATGAATACCGGAAAGAAAAGAAATATTATAGCAACATACAGTTATCCGAATACCACGATTCCGCTATGGGCTTGGCTTTTAATCAGGGAGAAGCAAAGCTTGAGGCAGAAGAATTGCTGATAATGCTGAACCAATTACCTGAAGTAACAAAAAAAGTTTTTAATTTATATGCTATTGATGGTTATAAACACAATGAAATTTCAGAAATGTTGGGCATGTCACCAGGTACTAGCAAATGGCATGTAAGTGAGGCCAGAAAAAGACTTAAGGACTTGCTTGAAAAGACGAATAATGAGGAAAAAAAAAGAAGTAGATTAGCTTAATTAAAAAAATTATGAGCAATATAGATGATATTTTTAAAAACAACTTAGATAATAACGGGATCAAATATTCTGATGCCTATTGGGATGATATGGAAAAAATGCTGGATAAGAATAAAAGGAAAAGATTCTTTTTATGGACCGGGATTATTGCCATGGCATTTTTGGGACTACTCCTATCTGCTGTATTTTTCTTTGTGGACGAAAAACCTTTGAAGAAGCAGGAGAGCACTAGTATAGTTCATTCACAACAAAAGCAAGGAGGTTTAGCAACTCGCAATGAAAGTATAGCTAATGATTCATCTGCAACTGTTTCAAATGAAGGTAAAACCACTTCAATAGCACTTGCCATCGAAAAACCAGTCGAAGTGAAACTTGATACTAAAGTAACAGCTAGTCATCATGTTTCAGTTGAAAAGCCACATGGCGAAATGCTTGATTTGACAGATACGCGAGGTGCAACGGATTATTTTATTGCAACAAATGTCCCTGAGGATGTTACAGAACTTAAACCATTAAAGTCAATTAAGCGCATAGATTTAGCAAAAATGGCCCTAGAAAATCCTTTGGTAGATTATAAACCGATTTACATTGCAGCAGTGCAAAAACCGATTATATCTACGGAGAACAAGGATAGTAGTATAAAGGAAACAAAATGGCAATTTTACCTAGCTTCATCTTATGAATATGATCTATATAATAGGGCTAGTAATAAAATTGGGTTGAAAGAAAATGAAAAGACAATGGATAAATCAGGGTACAATTTTAATTTTATCGCCAGAAAGAAATCTTGGGGTATCAAATCAGGAGTAGGCCTATTGCAATTATCTGAGTTGACTAATTATATAACAACACACAAGACCTATGAATTTAACACAAATTACAGGATGATTAATGCCAATTATTCGCAAACGGCAGGTGGTACTAAAATAGCTTTAATAAAGAAGGAAATTGATACCACTATGACCAGTTCCAGTTTTGTGCAAAACCCTGACAGTAAAGTTAACTTTACCTATTTCAAAATGCCCTTGATGGCTACTTATCAATTCATGTTCAAAAGGTTTGGTATGTATACAGAGGCTGGTATCAATGCTTGTTTTTTGATGCAAAAAAATGGTAGTTATACTTCAATTGAAAATAATCAGTATGTTGTTAGAGATGTAAAAAAAAGTAATGATTTTAATAAGGTATTATTTCAACCTTGTGCAACCATCGGGCTTAAATATAGGATTGCAAAGTCCTTTGGAGTGTATGGGGGATATGGTATTGCGAGGTCATTATCTTCCATGACAAAAAGCTATGCACAGAAGCCGAATATTAACCTGTTTACCTTTGGGTTAGAGATAAAGTTATAATTTCACATTAATTTTTAAACGCTGGTTTCACTGATAGTTGTGTTATTGTTTTTATGTTTATTTGTAGGCAAAAAAAATAATAGCATGAGATCGTTTCACTTTTGTTCTACTAAGTTCGCAAACGTATTTGGTTTAGGTATAAAATCATTACTTTTACCTGCTCCTAATTACAGCTGCACGAACCATGCAAAATACTGATAAGCCACCCACTTCACTTGTTGTAAAGAAACGCAAACCTTTGGCTTACAGAATTTCTTCGAACCTTACATTCTGGGTATTGGTTGCCATTATTGCCGGTATATTGCTTGGGCATTTTTTTCCTGCCAAAGCGGTTAAAACGGAAATAATAGGGAAAACATTTATTGATATCATTAAACTGTTTATTGCCCCTATTATTTTTCTTACCATCGTATTAGGTATTAGTGGTATGGGTGATTTGAAAAAGGTGGGTCGTATTGGCCTCAAGTCCCTTATTTATTTCGAAGTGGTCACTACATTCGCATTGGGGATTGGCATTGTTATCGCATTGGTTATCCAACCCGGTAAGATTGACAGGGTAGGCCTACACATCCAGGATCCATCTAAATACACAGAAAAAGCATTCGACTGGCTGCAGTTTTTTCTTGCCAATACAACGCTTCAAGTTTTGTTATTGGCAATAATTAGTGGTATAATTCTCAATTTTTTAAGTCACCGAAAAAAGGTAATAGGTGTCCTTTATAAAGTATCTAAAGTAGTTTTTACAGGCCTAAAATATGTTATGTATCTGGCACCATTTGGTGCTTTCGGTGGCATGGCGTTTACAATAGGTAAATTTGGTCTTCATACGTTGGTACCACTAGCTAAATTGATGACTACCATGTACCTGACCATGGCTGTTTTTATCTTTCTGGTATTAGGCGGAATTTTGCGTTATTACAAAGTCAGTATTTTTAAATTCCTAAAATATATCAAGGAAGAATTGCTGCTTGTTTTAGGTACCTCTTCGTCAGAAACAGCTTTACCAAGTTTAATGTATAAACTGGAGCAGTTAGGTTGCAGTAAACCAGTTGTCGGCTTGGTTGTGCCTACTGGCTATTCATTTAATCTGGATGGCACTTCTATTTACCTTTCCATGGCTGTTATTTTCATTGCACAATTATATGCCATACCATTAAGTATATGGGAATTGATGAGTATTATTGGCATATTAATGATTACTTCCAAAGGTGCTGCAGGCGTTACAGGCAGCGGTTTCATCGTGTTGGCTTCCACACTTACTGCAATTCATAAAATTCCAGTGGAAGGACTTGCCTTTCTTTTAGGTGTCGATAAATTTATGAGTGAGGCGCGGGCTATTACCAATTTAATAGGCAATGGGGTAGCAACCATTGTGATTGCCAAAAGTGAAAAAGAATTTAATGATGATACCGATTTTTCAAATGATAAAATCTGAAATATTGACAACTAATGGGGAATATTTAATTTTTATGTATAGTGATAGCAATAATTATAACAAACATCTATATAATTACAATAAATTATAAAATATTTAACAGCTTTACTCTATAATAATTTTCTTCGCAGCTATCACCTTATTTTCAGCAATAATATTTACAATGTATAGGCCATTGGCATAGCCGCTAAGGTCAATAGAATTTTGCCCTGCTGAAACAGCTTGATGATAGACCAAGGCACCCATTGTATTGTATATTTCAACAATGGTTGGACTGGAAAGTTCAGGAAGGCCAATATTAAATAGCCCGCTGGAAGGGTTGGGGTATAAGCTTATACTTGAGGTAAACTGATAGTGAGTTTCAGTATTGTTAACTGTGCTATTCTGATTCATTTTATAGATAAAAATGTCATCGGCCCCTGAAGTTAAATCAAACAATCCTGTAGTAGGATCGAAATCTATTTTGCCATTAAACTGCCCTGTACAATAGAAGTTTTCTTTATCGTCAAGTGCAATGGAATAGCCCTCCACATCGCTTGAGATACCGCCAATATTTTGCGCCCAGACATAATCACCTGCTGCATCCAGTTTGGTTATAAAAACATCGCGCTGGCCTTTTAAGGTTAAATTATGGATACCTGCCCCTGGGTCGAAATCGGCTGAACTCTCTATAGTACCGGTAACATAACAATTATCTTTAGCATCTACCGCAATAGATAAACCAATGTCACTCGACTTACCGCCAATAGTCCTTGCCCACTTAAAATTACCCATAGTATCTAATTTTAATACATAAACATCTTTACCCCCTTTGGAGTTTAGATTATAAATGTCAGGTCCCGGATCAAAATCGGCAGTACCTTGGAAATAACCTGTGGCGTATAAATAGCCAGAGGTACTTAAAACAATAGTAAAGCCATCATTGGCATACGTTCCACCAAAATCACCCGCCCATTTGTAATTCCCTGCAGCATCCAGTTTTAAAATAAATATGCCTTGTGTATTGGGATGTGAGAAAGTGATAACTCCCGGTCCTGGATCGATATCGGCTGTTTCCTGAAAATAGCCAATGGTGTATACATTGCCCAAAGCATCGGCCACAATACTGTTACCGTGATCATACTCTGCTCCGCCTATGGTTTTTGCCCATAGCGCATTACCATCTTTATCCATTTTTAAGATATAAGCATCCTGAGAACCGTTAGATGTAAGGTAATTATAACCTGCACCAGGGTCAAAATCTACAGTGCCTGCAAAGTCGCCAGTGGTATAAACATTACCCATTGGGTCGAGTGTAATGGAATATCCATAATCACCCTTATTGCTCCCTAATTGCTTAGCCCATAAAAAATCACCTGCTGCATCCAGTTTTAAGATAAAAATATCAGCACCGCCCAATGAAGCCAGCGTGTATTCAGCAATACCTGGGTCAAAATCCACTGTATCACTAAAATAGCCGGTGATATAAATATTGCCATCGCTGTCCACCTTGATTGACCGGCCCATGTCAAGTGATTTTCCACCTATTCTTTTAGTCCATTGAAAAATGCCAGACGAATCTGATTTTGAAATGAAAATATCATTCAACCCTGCAGAGGTTAAATTCAGTATGCCTGCGCCCGGGGCCATATTGGCAATTCCAGTGAAATAGCCGGTACTATATACATTGCCAATGGCATCTGTGGTAATGGAATAGCCATAATCGGCCGTCTTCCCGCCCAATTTATTCGCCCACGTTAGAGCAGGATACTGGGCACTTGCCATTATAGCAACTGAGCCTATGATAACCAAAAGTAGTATTCTTTTCATGGCCTTATATTTAAAATTAAATCAAAAGTAATAGCAAAATAGCATGTAAACTAAAAGCATGATAAATAGGATATAAATATGACCGACGGGCATAAGGTGAATTATATGAATTAGCATTAAAAGGGTATATTTGTTATGAAATTCAATTCAATATGAAGAAAATAACCCTTATTGTAATTTTAATCAGTTGGCTACCATTGCGCATTAACGGACAATCAGCACCCTATAGCCGCGTACTTTTTAATGCCACACCCGAGCAAATGAAGGCAATGGCTGAGCAGGGTGTAGCATTGGATCATTTAGGTGAAACAGACAAAGGGTTAATTGGGGAATTCTCCAGTGAGGAAACAGCCATTGTTAAAACCTATAGCACCAGTTTTTCGATACTTGTAGCAGATGTTTCAAAGCATTTTTTGGAAAATAATATTCAACCATCTGCGAAACGTGGCCTTACTTATCCAACGCCCGCCGCTTTTAAATTAGGGTCTATGGGCGGCTATTTAACTGTGGCACAGGCCGATTCGCATATCAATGCCATGATAAAAAATTATCCTACAATTATTTCCAAAAAGGATACCATAGGTACAAGTTTGCAAGGACGTGTAATCTATGCTTTCAAAGTATCCGATAATCCCAATATAGATGAAAATGAACCTGAAGTGCTTTACACTGCCCTGCACCATGCCCGCGAACCTATGTCGCTGATGCAAATGATTTATTATCTTTATTATGTTTTAGAGAATTATGGTAAAAGTGGCGAGATAACCAATATTGTCAATAACAGTGAAATGTATTTTGTGCCTTTTATTAACCCCGATGGGTATTATTACAATGAGTCAACAAATCCCAAAGGAGGAGGTATGTGGCGCAAGAATATGCGAAAGACCTCTGACTCTACTTTTGGCATTGATCTAAACAGGAATTATGGGTACCAATGGGGTTATAATAACACTGGCTCATCACCTTCAATGCAATCGGAAACCTACAGAGGCCCCTCTGCTTTTTCTGAACCTGAAACACAGGTAATGCGAGATTATTGCATCAAAAGGCACTTTAAGGCGACATTGAATTACCATGCGTATGGCAATTATCTTATCTATCCTTGGGGCAATGATCTTGCAGGTACTTCCTGCATTGACTCAACCGAATACAAAGATTTTGCAGAATTACTTACCGAAGAAAATTTTTACACCGCGGGTACTTGTATGCAAACATTGAAATACACAGTAAACGGAAATTCCGATGATTGGATGTATGGTGAACAAACAGATAAAAACAAGATTTATGCCTTCACCCCTGAAGTGGGGAGTGGATCGTATGGTTTCTGGCCGCCCATAAACGAAATAGTACCCTACTGCGATATCAATATACGGCAGAATATCAACCTTGCTTTGATTGGCATGGGGCTTCAACCTAATACCGGATTAACATCCGTTGATAACTATGAACCTCGGTTATTTCCCAATCCATCCACAGGTATAATTTCAATAATCGCAGCAGCGGAATTCAACCTTGTGATTTCAGATTTTACAGGCAGATGTGTATTTAATGGGAAAACAAATGGACAAGAGATAGATCTTTCATTGCTTGGCAATGGGATTTATTATTGTCACATATCACTTCTAGATGGAATTATATTTACAAGGCAATTGGTGATTCTGAGGTGAATTATAGTTTAATAAGTTTTCTCGAAACGGTTGACTGTCCATTACGGTAGGTAATAATATAAGTACCCGCTTGTATTCCTGAAATATCCAATGATTGCCTTTCACCAACAGTTGTTTTTTGCAAATTGATCAATTTACCTGAAACATCGTAGAGCCCAATAGTGCCCTCGGCATCGCTCGAAAAAATAATCTCTATGTTACTTTCTGTAGGATTAGGATAAATAATAAAATCATTTTCTGTTGTAATGCGATCAATGCCTGAAGTAGCATTTAACTTAACAATCCAGTAATCTGAGCCAGTGCCATGGTTGCCGCTGACATCCCCATCGTTGTACGAAGCCGAACCACCAACCAAATATCCGTTGTCTGAAGTTTGAATCACCGAACTTGGCCTCTCAATACCAATTCCGCCATAGCATTGTTTCCATTTGATGGTGCCGTTTGTATTTAACTTAAGAATCCAATAATCGCTTCCGCCTGCTACGCCATGAACCCCTGTAACATCGCCATCGTTGCGGTTAGATGATCCAGCCACAATGCAATCATCATCATTTGTGAGTGCGATAGAATATGCCGCATCCTCACCGGTTCCACCATAAGTCTTTTGCCATTGCAAATTGCCGGAACTGTTTAACTTTACAATCCAGTAATCATTTGCCGGCCAGTTACTATGAAAGCCTGAAATGTCGCCATCGTCTGAGTCGGTAAAACCTACGACTATATAACCGCTGTCAGTAGTTTGCTGTATGGACATAGCTTCATCATTTCTTGTGCCACCAAGTGATTTTTGCCATTTTAAAATGCCTGTGGAAGATATTTTTATAATCCAGAAATCGTTGCTAGAATTGCCATGGTGACCTGTTATATCACCATCCTTTGAAGCAGATGAACCTGCCACAATGTATCCACCGTCTTTTGTTTTCTGTATGGCATTGGCTTTATCATCACCGGTTCCACCGTATGTTTTTTGCCATTTAAGAGCACCTGTATCGTCCAGTTCCATCACCCAGAAATCATTCAACCCTTGGTTGCCTGTAACGTCTCCATTGGTAGAATTGCTATACCCTGCAACTATAAATCCGCCGGTTGAGATTTTCTGTAAAGAGGTGGCTACATCATCCCCAGTGCCTCCATAGTATCTTTCCCATATCTTAACCCCCTTTTTATCTACCTTTATTATGGCATACAAAGAAGTTGAATATTTGTTGATTCCGGCAAATACATACCCACTGTCGGGGGTCTGAATAATGCTGTTTGGCACAGTGGTTATTCCATTGTAACCTATGCATTTTTGCCATTCCAATATTCCAGCAGCAGATATTTTAACAAGCCAGCTATCGTATCGGCCCGTTGAAAGATTGCTTTGATGAGAACCACTAACATTGCCATCGTTTCCATTCGTATATCCAGCAGCCAAATAACCACCATCAAGGGTTTGAATGACAGCTGTCGCCTCATCCAAATACTGGCTTCCGAAACATTTGGCCCATTGAATAGGTGGGGCCTGGGCAAATACTCGGATAGTCAATACAATAAGCAGTGTTGTAAAGATTAATTTCATTGGGCTGTTAGTTTGATTTTTAAAGAATGAATAATAAAGGTCACACAAAAGTAGACGATAATCAGGATTACTTTTCAAAAGTATCTACTTACTTTCAAATTGTCAAATCTTTATAAAATAAAATCTAGAGAAATTCATCCTGCAACTATCAATATTCGATGTTAAGGGATGAAGGTATTTGTTTATAGCTGAGTTATCGGTAATTCTGTATTTTCACTTGAACCAATAAAATTATTTCAACATTGGAATAATTGTATATCTTTGTTTTTTAAAAAAAAATATATAGTGCAATATGAAAAATAAATTAGTCAAAACAATTATACAACAAGAGTTTATCCAAAAGCAGC
>JBBQIF010000015.1:0-15765 GCA_038324665.1 Bacteroidia bacterium | reverse complement strand
AAAGACATTCTGGGGCAGATCTGCGTTCAAGCTGGTATCTAGGTGTTGCATATTCAGCGAATAAGTATAACCCTTATCAAATACCTTCGTAAAGAAAACAATATCATTTTCCAATACAATAATTTTTTGGAGTTCTGCATTGGGAATCTTAATTGTTTTAGTCCTCAATAAATTCATTTTTTTATCAAATTTCTCTATGATAAAATACTTCCTAAAAGTATTGTTTCTGTGTTTAAGGATGTAAACACCATGCTTATTTTGACCGATGACCTTGGTAAAATCTGTTTTTTTATCCAAGTTATTTTTTTGAGCCCATACAACCTGTTGTGCATTTACTTTGCCATACATGCTTAAAACACACAGCAATAGACATGTTTTAAATAGAATTATGGGTAATTTATTTTTAAGCATAGTTAGATAGCGGAAATACATGGCTAAATTAGTATGTTTGCCAGTGTTTTACAAACACAATCTTTTTATCATTTATCAGTAACCATAAGCCCATTGAAACCCGAATATTTTTACAACAATATTAAGACCGAAAAAGCGGTTTTGGTAGGTATCCAATACAAACATGAAAGGAAAGAAAAGGTAAAGGAATACCTAGATGAATTGGAATCGCTGGTAAATACGGCTGGTGCAAAATCTATGGGGAGGATTACCCAGAGTTTGGAATACCCCAACCCGCGCACTTTTTTAGGTGAAGGAAAATTGGAGGACCTTATCGCCTTAGTGAATTTGCACGAGGCTGATATGATTGTGTTTGATGATGAATTATCACCTTCACAGATAAGGAACCTTGAAAAACATTTTAAGGAGGTGAAAATCCTTGACCGCAGTATGCTCATTCTCGATATTTTTTCCAAAAATGCAAAAACAGCACAAGCAAAAACGCAGGTTGAGTTGGCGCAAAACCAGTATTTATTGCCCCGGTTAACCAATATGTGGACGCACTTATCCAAACAAAAAGGTGGAATTGGGATGAAGGGGCCGGGTGAAACTGAAATAGAAACAGACAGACGGGTGATTCGTTTCAATATCACTAAGATGCAGGAGCGCTTGGCACTGATAGAAAAACAGAATAAGGTACAGCGTCAGAGCAGGAATGATAAACAGAGAGTGGCGCTTGTAGGTTATACGAATGTAGGGAAGAGCACCATAATGAATTTATTAAGTAATGCAGGTATCCTGGCCGAAAATAAATTATTTGCTACATTGGATTCCACTGTGAGGAAAGTGGTATTTGAAGATCCTGATCATCCCGGTGTTTATATCCCAATACTCCTAAGCGATACAGTTGGATTTATAAGGAAACTACCAACCCTATTAATAGAGAGTTTTAAAAGTACGCTTGCGGAAGCCACAGAGGCAGATTTGCTGCTGCATGTGGTAGATGTTTCGCATCCGGAATTTGAAAGCCAGTTAGAGTTGGTAAAGCAAACTTTATTTGAAATAGGGATAAAGGATAAACCGGTTTTGCTTGTTTTTAATAAAGTGGATGAATATCTTAAAAATAATCCAGAAACCGATTTTCATGAGTTTGAAAATAGCTGGATGAGCAAAGAGCACGCCCAGGTCGTATTTATTTCTGCGACGGAAAAAACCAATATTGACCAGCTAAAGCGAAAAATACTTGGTTTCATTCAAAAATAAACGGGATGGGTTTTCCGCTATTTTTTGGCGGTGAGTAATTTATTATACACCTATTAAAAGTTAATGGTATCAATGTTTCTTTGGAAATCATTACATCAATCAATTATTAAGTGTGTATAAAGGCGATGGGATAGTAAGGTTCAAAGTATCTATTCAATTAAACATTGATTTACTTTGTACTCGTAAAAATGATCCAGGCTATCAATCCGACTGAGTTTAGCAAAAACTGTTCTGCTGCAATTAAGGAATTAAATACAGCACTTTCCGGCTTCTCTTCTACTTTTAAAAATTCACCCTTAAGTGAACTCATAAAAAATAAACGCATCAATAAATCTGTTAAAGAAAAGGCCGCATGGTATGCCTGCATCGTTAATCCTAATATTGATGTTCTACTGTTGCAGGATTATTTTGAAACTAAACAAAGTCGTAATATCCTCTTAAAGAAGGAAACAGAACAGTATAATGCTACCATCAACAATTTTGAGGAATTAAAGTCACTCACCTCAAATTCTTCGGTATATGAGAACCTCTTAGTGGTAAAAAATGAAGAACCTGGTAATTTTGATCTGTTTTCGTTACCAGTTGTAAATAAACCAAAGTGCCCAGAAAACGTTCTTGAATTATTTAGTCAATGGCAACTCAGACACGGAAATGAAATTGAGCTTGAGAAATTATTCTCCCATTTCTGTGAATGGCATGCACTCAATAACTATAGTTTTTCAGGTCATAGACATTTCATACTATGGTTCAATTATCAAATGTGGAAATTATTTGGCGATGCAGTTTCTTTGTTAAATTTTGAGCATTATTTTTTCCATCACTGGAACCGTGAAAGTAGGAGCAATGAGCAAAGTATCAGGCAGCTGGTAGTTTTTTTACTGGAAACCTGCCAAAGTTTAGAGATGGAGCTTAAAGCTTTATACAGGGCGGATGTTCATTATGATACATTTGAGCCACACCAGAAAATTGCAAATAATTATTTGTACAGTATTGAATTTGGTAATCCCAATCAAACAGCACATCCGGAAGATTATAGTTTGCAATTAAATAAAATTCTCTACAAAAAAGGTTTTATTGGTGGTGCAGACATTAATCTTAAATTGCAACTTGAAAAGGTAAAATTAACTGTTAAGAATTGGTACAATGCAGGGTTGATAAACGTTGTTTTTAGTGATGACAATTGGTATGCTTACTTACTCCCGGAAGAGTCAAAGGCTAATAGGCTGCAAGCATATTGCAATGTGAAATTCAGTTCAGCGGAACCAGATTGGGAAATGATAAAAATTAAACCCGCTATTCAAATTCAAAGTGAAGAAAAGCAGGATGAACCTCAGGCTAGGCAAGCAACTGGTCAGAAAGCATTTTTTGGATAAAAAAAATACTAATGTTCATCTTCATGGAAGAAATAGTCGTCATCCATAGGATAATCGCCCCAAATCTCTTCAATGGTTTCATACGGTTCGCCATCGTCTTCAAGTTCTTGAAGGTTTTCAACCACTTCCATAGGTGCCCCTGAACGTATAGCGTAGTCAATCAGTTCGTCTTTTGTGGCCGGCCACGGTGCATCATCTAAATATGATACTAATTCTAAAGTCCAGTACATTGTATAAATCTATGTTTTTGCAAAAGTATGTTTTTTAATGAATAATTTTATCAAATTTTATCGAATTGTTAAATATCTGATAATGAGCTACTTTGAATTAAATTAGCCATTCATACTTACTAAAAACTCATTATTGTCTCTGGTACCTTCCATATATTTCATCATAGTTTTCATCGCTTCCTCACTATTCATATCAGCAAGGTGATTCCTGAGTACCCACATTTTCTGGAGCGTACTTTTGTCCAATAGCATATCTTCTCTTCTTGTGCTGGAGGCAACGATATCAATTGCGGGATAAATACGTTTATTGCTTAGTTTCCTGTCAAGCTGCAATTCCATATTGCCTGTACCTTTAAATTCTTCAAATATTACCTCATCCATCTTACTACCTGTTTCGGTCAATGCCGTTGCAATAATGGTAAGCGAACCGCCATTTTCTATATTCCTTGCCGCACCGAAAAAACGTTTTGGTTTTTGTAATGCATTAGCATCCACACCACCTGAAAGTATCTTGCCTGATGCAGGTTGAACAGTATTATAAGCCCTTGCGAGCCTTGTAATCGAATCTAGTAAAATAACAACATCATGCCCTGTTTCAGTTAGTCTTTTGGCTTTTTCCAATACGATATTGGCTAATTTCACGTGTTTATCAGCAGGTTCATCAAATGTACTAGCTACTACTTCTGCTTTAACGCTCCTAGCCATATCAGTTACCTCCTCTGGCCTTTCGTCTATCAATAGGATGATCATATAAACTTCGGGGTGATTAGTGGCAATTGCGTTAGCTAAGCTTTTTAAGAGTTGAGTCTTACCTGTTTTTGGTTGAGCTACAATTAAACCCCTTTGTCCTTTACCTATAGGTGAAACAATATCAATTATACGCGTACTGTAATTATCGCTTTTATCTACAAGGTTAAGTTTCTCTGTAGGGAAAAGTGGGGTTAAATGCTCAAAACTCACTCTGTCCCTTATTTCCTCGATTGTTTTACCATTGATTCGCTCCACCTTTACCAACGCAAAATATTTTTCACCTTCTTTGGGCGGGCGGATGGAACCTAAAATAGTATCACCAGTTTTTAAACCGTTCGAACGAATCTGGTTGGGCGCCAGGTAAACATCATCCGGAGATGCCTGATAATTATAATCCGGCGAGCGTAGGAAACCGAAACCGTCTGGCACGATTTCTAAGACTCCTTGTGTAGTGATTATGCCTTCTAGTTCAAGCAATTGTTGCAATCTGTCCCTCTTGGCAGCTTCCTTCTCATTGCGTTCTTTGTCCTGCCTTTCCTTTTCTAACTGCCTTTGTTTATGCTCTTCATTGTTATTATTGTTATTATTATTGTTGTTATTGTTATGATGGGGATGCTTAACAACCTCAGGATTTGTGGGCTCAATAGGTTTAATATCTGTTTCAGTTATGATAATCTCTTTTGAGTTTTCTATTACAATTGGCTCTTCGGTACTTTCATAGTTGGCAATTTCATCTGACTCAGGTACAATGTCAATGATTGGTTGTTCAAATTGTGCAATTTCTTCATCAATTGAAGTTGTATGTTCGATGGATTCCTGAATAATGGGTAAATCATGAACAGCATCGATAGAAGGTGACTGTTTCGATTTTTCAACTTGTGTCCTCGGTTTCATTATCCGTGGCTTCTTTGGCTTGTTTTCTGCCTGTGGTGGAGCAGAGGAATCAGCTAATAAGATAGCTTCTATAAGTTCATTTTTGGATAGGTCAGGGGTGTTGTTTACACCGATAGCAATGCCAATCACCTTTAATTCTTCTTCGGTCTTTGCTAATAGTTCGTTGCGCTCCATGTTTCGATTGGATTAAATAAAATAAATGTCGGTTTAAAAATTGATAGTCAAAAAAATAATTCAGTGGGGGACTCAATCAGTATAATATTTGCAAAATAAATTGCCTGATTCAGTGATGCAATAATAAGTTATTTTTTGTTTAATTCAAATAAAAAAGTAAATGGTCTGAATTTATTTTTTATTCTTATTAAGAGCATCCACGGCTTTCTTCCTTTGTTTCTTTGTAAATGGTATAGGCAGATATTTCGAAGGTTGCAGGTTAAATTCCTTCAGGATAATATCCAGATCAATCGCAGCCTTATTCAGGTTCGTATACAATTCTTTATCATTTACGAGCATGCCAAGTGTACCCTCGCCATTATTAATTTTCTCCATTATGCCGCTCACTTGGCCTAATAGATTGTTGGCATTATCTACAGCTTCCTTTAATTTTGTTGCTGCAAGGTTATCGGAAGTTGTTTTGAGGTTGGCAATAATCAACCCTATTTTATCATTATTATTTTTAAGGTTGAGAGAAATGCTTTCGACATTTGATAGGATATTCGTCAGTTTCGGCATACTCTGCTCCAAAAGCATAGCAACATTGTCACTTGTTCTGGTAAAGGACTTTAGTGAATGATTTAATGAAATAATGGATTTATTCAATTCCCCTCTCGCTAGCAGACTATCCAATGCATTGACAATGCTGTTAATTTTAGCGGCAAATGGCTTCATTACCAACCCCACAGATTCCATTAAACCGGTATCCTTTGCAGTAATAAGGGTAGAGCCATAGGGTGCTAGTTCTTTTGAAACACCTTTGGTGAGCAATATAGATTTACCTCCCAATAATGAGGAAACAACAGTTACACTTGAATTAACCGGGATATCAATATCTTTAGAAATATCAAAAGAAACCTTGAAATTACCTTCCACTTTATTCATCTCTATATCTCGCACATTTCCCACTTTATAACCATTGAATAAAACTGGGGTCGAATTGCTGATATCAGTCACATCAGGTAAAATAGCATTTAAAGTATGGCTTTTAGAAAACAAGCTACCCCTGCCAGACATAAAATTATATCCCAATACTAAAAATGTAATTGCTATGGCAGCCAGGGCTCCAACTTTAGTTTCATTCGTTACTTTAAAAGACATGCAATTTTATATGAATTTGCTCACAAAGATAATGCCATTAAGGGTATAATTGGAGCAAAATACCGGAGCAATGTTAAATTAGTGTCTAAAATTAATTGATTGGGGGAATGATTGCACATTGTACATTTTAATTAATCCTTAATAATTGAGTAGTGATATAATAAAAAAGCCCCCGAATTTCGGAGGCTTTTTTATTATATTTTATTTTAAATATTATTGAATTTTTATTTCAATCGTATTTTTAGTTGCAGTTCCACTGTAATTAGTGATAATCCTGTCGCGTGATATACCGAATTTCTCAGTTAGGAATTTAATGATTTCATCCATACACCTAGTGTTACCACTTGCATTGTATTTAGAACTTTTACCACCTGGACCGCTAATAACAATTTTCTTATCTGGACACTGCTTCATTTTATCAGCTACTTGATAAAGAATCATTTTGGTTTCATTTGTCAAGCAGTTTTTAGAAATACTGATAGGAGGGAACATTACATTATCGCAATTGCAACATAATTTAATTTCTATACCGTTTCTGTCTACTAAGGCACCTGGAGATGAGTTAATCTCCCTGTCCCTGAAATCAGAAACTCCATCACCATCGCTATCGATAGCTACACCATTTTCGTCAACAGGAGCACCATATTCAGTAATCTCTTTGTCTTTGCAATCTGGAATACCGTCCCTGTCTGTATCTACAGCCATACCATTGCCATAAACCATACAGCTATCCGGGGTGTCGTTTTCTTGGTCGAAACAATTGGACACGTGGTCATTATCGTCATCTTTACCTAAACAATCTGTTTTCTTCTTAATGTCAGCAATTTGGTCGTATATAGATTCTACAGGACTTAACCAATCGTAATGCTGAGGATTTTTAGCACCAAATTTAAATCCAAAAGTTGCACGTAGGTATCCGAATGCATCGAAAGATCTGTTCTGGAATATATAAGTATTGTACACATCTATATCATCACTTCTAACCCATGTATGTCTATATTCAAGACCTAAGTCAAATTTTTTGCTTAAATAATGCTTAAAACCAATACCAACTGGGAGTGTCAAAAGGCGCGCTTGGTATTTTTCTGTTACAGCTTGACCTAAATTAGGGTTTTGAGTTCCTTGACCAAAATAAGATGTAAGGTAGTAGTCACCTAGGAACAACCTTTGGTCAATGAAGTAAGCTTTAGAGCGGAAACTACCCTGACCTACACCCACAAACATATACATTTGCGTTTTACGCAATGGGCGCAAGAAGGAAATATTTCCTAAAGTAAAATGCATCTGAACATTCCAGTCTTGCACTTCGCTCCTAAACCTGAAATTATCTTTGAATAATGTTGGATTTTGATAATCCCTCTGGCCTCTCAACATAGCAAAGTTGTATTCTGCCCTAAGTGCAAAAGTTTGAGAAATAGAGTATTTTATATATGGAGCAATATCATAACCCAATTGTTTTTTGTCGGCATCTCCATAAAATATAGATGTTCCCAACATTAAACCTGCTGTCCATTTTTTAGCCCTTCTATCTTGGTAGTAAGCCGCCTGAAGGTATTGACCTGAATCGGATTTTTTGTTTAATGCACCATCACTCCATTTTTTGGTAGCATAAGGATGCCTTTTCCAATGCTTGCTAGAATCTTGCCTTGGATTTGTTTGTGCACTGATGTTTAGTGCAAAGGCTAAAAAACCTAATGTTAAAATTGTTAATCTTATTGTTTTCATTCGTGTAATTACTGACTTAAACTGCGCAAAAATAGGTTTAGATATACCAATAAACAAAACATTTAATATAATAATAATTTTGGAGGTGTGGATAACTAGTGTTAATTAATTTAAAGTCAGTAAGTTATCCTATTAAAAAAAATCCTATTCCTGGCTTAAATTGGATGTTCTTAAAACAAAGTTCAATATATTTTTCTTGATTTATTAAAAATGCCAGTGAATAGATGATTCTTTCCTGAATAATATTGTTGCTAAATCCATCATTATTAATTTGTTCCAGCTTTTTCAAATCCTTTGCATTTTTATCCAGTTCAAGCTCGTTTTTTGACTTCGCGAATTCCTTCAGGGTTTTTTCATATAATTTCCCATTTTCTATGAGTGTTTTTATGTTTTTTAAACCATCCTTGTCGGCCATAGATTGAGCTTTTATCTTAAGTTCTTCAAATTTCACCAATAATTCATTGAATGGGTTCTCAGAATCCTCACTTCCAATTAGCTTCAGTTTGTCTTGCTCATTTTTGATATTAAATAATTGAATAGGATTTATGTTTCTGATCGTAAGCCAATCTAGTTTTTTTTGACTGATAATCCACACACTTTGCCGCAGAAGCAGTGTCGGAGGGCCAACCTTGTATAATCTGAAAATATCAATCAGCTGCAACCAGTAATTGATTTCCGCATTGCCTCCGATATAGGCAATATTTGGTAATAGGATTTCCTGATATAAGGGCCGGAGAACAGCATTAGGGCTAAAATGTTCGGGATAAGTGTCAATTTCACGTAGCATTTCATCTTTTGTCAATGATATATCAGTGCCGGAGACCATATAATTTGTCCCATCCCACGCTATCCTTGCCCTTAAATTATCTTTTAAATAAAATAGATTGATTGGCCGACTTTTTAATTGTAAACTAAGTTGATGCTCAACCATTTTTCCACTGAAGTCATTAAATGCTTTTTCGCTTTCCATATCCAGCAATTCCTTGGAAATTACTGTTTTGAAGCATGATTTGAATACCTTGGTATCTGGCTCTAAACATAGTAAACCATATTGACTAAAGAGATGGTAGGTTAGCCGGATAGTAGCATCCGACAAGTTTTCTGAAGTGCTGTAAATTGCCTCAAAATCAGAAATTAAACCCAGGGCATTTTGATCATTGGCCAGTTTAAGTTTTAATTCATGAAAAAGTGGAGGTAAATCCTTGAGGTGATAACGGCCACATGCTCCTTGCTGCATAGTTTTCCACTCAAAATCCTGTCCGAATAAGGGTGTGTTCTTTATTTCTTCAAAATCATGGTCTTCTGAAGCTAACCAAAATACCGGGACAAATTTCTTATCAGGGTACATGGTTTGATAATGTTCCGCCGCCTTAATAGCAGAGATTAACTTATAGACCATGAATGCCGGCCCAAGGAAAAGGTGCAATTGCTGACCAGTTGTAACTGTAAAAGTATTTGGTTCGAGAAGGGCTTCAACATTGCTATTAACTTTCTCAGATTCCATGAGGTTGAGGCGCTTATATTGTTCCCGCAATGCTTCAACTAAGATTTTTCTTGTCGAGGAGTCAAAATCTTTTTTCAGCTCAATTGCGTTTTCAACTGAAAAAAATGAATGTTCAGTTGGAATCAATTCTGTCAGGCTTTTTTCCTGCTTCAAAAAAGCAGATGTGGCAGAGGATAAAAAACCAAGGGTTGTTAAATCGACTTCCATTGTTTTTAATTTTATATTATTTCACCTATTAAATCAAAGGATTCTGAGGCTGTAACTTTTATGTTGCCAAAATCTCCAATGCGAACAAAATTAGTTTTAGCATCTACGAGTACTTCGTTATCCACCTCAGGAGAGTCGGCTTCGGTGCGACCGATAAAATAATCACCTTCTTTTCGGTCAAATAATACCTTAATTACAGTGCCAATCTTAGCCTTGTTCTTTCGTGCCGATATTTCTTCTTGCAATGCCATCAATTCTTCGGCTCGGTTTTGTTTAACCTCTGCCGGAATATCATCGGGTAAGGTGTGGGCATGGGTATTTTCTTCGTGCGAGTATGTAAACACACCCAAACGATCGAACTGGAAATCGGTAACAAATTGCTTTAAGTCTTCAAAATCCTGTTCCGTTTCTCCCGGATGTCCCACCAATATGGTGGTTCGCAAAGTAATACCGGGCACCATTTCTTTTATTTTATTAAGTACTTCGTATGTTCTTCTTTTTGAAATACCCCTGCGCATTATCTTTAATACATTATCGGAAATATGTTGAACAGGTATGTCCAGATAATTACAAATATTATCCTTTGCTGCCATTATCGGCAATATTTCTTCCGGAAATTGGGAAGGGTAGGCGTAGTGTAGGCGAATCCATTCCAAACCTTCAACAGCCGAAAGGTTTTCAAGCAGTTCAGCAAGTCTTCTTTCTCCATAAAGGTCAATACCATAATAAGTGCTGTCCTGGGCAATCAACATGATCTCTTTAGTGCCGTTTTTAACTAAATTCTTCGCTTCTAGCACTATTTGCTCAATAGTTTTGCTCACGTGTTTGCCTCGCATTAGGGGGATGGCACAGAACGAACATGGACGGTTACATCCTTCGCTTATTTTCAAATAGGCGTAGTGCTGAGGGGTGGTAATAAGCCTTTCGCCAATCAATTCATGCTTATAATCTGCTCCAAGTGTACGCAGTAAATTAGGGAGCTCAAGCGTGCCAAACCATGCATCTACATTGGGGATTTCATTAACTAGTTCATCTTTATATCTATGTGAAAGGCAACCAGTGACATACAACTTATCTATCCTTCCGGCTTCTTTCTCGTTGGCATATTGTAAAATGGTTTCTATACTTTCTTGCTTGGCATTGTCAATAAAACCGCAGGTATTCACGACGATAATATTAGCGTCATTTTTTTCTGATTCATGCGTGGCCTCTATTTCATTGCCTTTCAACTGACTTAACAATACCTCGCTGTCAACTAAATTTTTACTGCAACCAAGGGTTACAATGTTGATTTTATTGGGTTTTAATGTCTTAGTCCGCATGTTTAATTATCAAAAAGGGTATGTACAAAATCCGTTGGGTCGAATATTTTAATATCCGCAATGCCCTCACCTACACCAATGTAGCGCACAGGAATCTTAAATTGGTGGCTTACACCTAGTACCACGCCACCTTTGGCTGTACCGTCTAATTTGGTAAGTGCAAGAGAAGTTACTTCTGTAGCAGCAGTAAAATGTTTGGCTTGTTCAAACGCATTTTGGCCTGTAGAGGCATCGAGTACTAACATCACATCGTTTGGGGCATAGTCCAATACTTTAGCCATAACTCTTTTTGTTTTAGATAGTTCGTTCATTAAATTCACTTTATTGTGCAACCTACCTGCGGTATCTAAAATCACGATATCATAATTTTCGTCTTTTCCTTTTTTCACGGCATCATAAGCCACAGCCGATGGGTCAGTATTCATGCCATTGGAATAAAAATCACAGCCAACCCGCTTACTCCATATTTCCAATTGGTCCACCGCGCCGGCCCTGAAAGTATCGCCTGCAGCCAGTAAAACTTTTTTGCCATTCTGTTTAAAAGCATTGGCCAGTTTGCCAATGGTGGTGGTTTTGCCTACACCGTTAACGCCAACGACCATCAAGACATAGGGTTTTGCCAATCCTTCGAGGTCGAAAGTAACTGGAGGAGTTTTTTTATTTTCAGTTAAAAGCAGGGTAATTTCGTCTCTTAGTATTGAATTGAGTTCATTGGAATTAATGTATTTATCCTTTGCTACTCTTTGCTCAATCCTTTCTATAATTTTAACAGTAGTTTCTATGCCCACATCACTGCTTACAAGTATTTCCTCAAGTTCGTCGAGAAATGAAGCATCAACAGTGCTCTTGCCGGCAATGGCTTTGGATATTTTACCGAAAAAAGATTCTTTTGTCTTATCAAGGGCTTCCCCTTTTTCGCTAACTCCTTCTTTAGTTTTGTCTTTTTTTAAAAAATCGAAAATAGACATGCCTTATATTTTTTGTTGAATAAAAAAGCCCCCGTTTCCGGAGGCTCCATTTATTAATAGGGTGATTTATTTGAAGTAAGTCTTGGCAACTTCGCCAGGTACTATCTCTTCTTTAAATGAATATGCTCCGTTTTTAGACTTTACAGCTTTAAATACTTTTACAAAGTCTTTGCCTTCTCCGGCGGTTTTTAATGTTGCAACAACTTTCTTTGCCATGTGTTATAATTATTTAATTTCCTTGTGTAAAGTAACTTTCTTCATGAAAGGGTTGTATTTTTTCAATTCAATCCTTTCAGTGGTTGTCTTTTTGTTCTTGGTGGTGATATAGCGACTCATGCCTGGTACAGCAGAGTTTTTCTGCTCTGTACATTCTAATATTACCTGTATGCGATTACCTCTCTTTGCCATATTATATACTTCCTTTCTTGAATACCCTGTTTAATGCCTCAGTAATACCAATTTTGTTGATTGTTCTGATGGCGGATGTAGAAACCTTCAACCTGATCCACTCACTGGTTTCCGGAATAAAAAAACGCTTTTCCTGTAAATTTACATGGAACCTGCGCTTGGTTTTATGATTACTGTGAGAAACCCTGTTTCCTGCTAATGCCTTTTTTCCTGTTAGATCACAAATACGTGACATGATTTAAAATTTTTTTAGGACTGCAAAAGTAGTGAAAATCTTATTAATTTACCAAATGCTTTTGAAAATATTTTTAAGAGAGGGTAAAAACAACAATAAAATGGATAGTTTTGCCACATGTCTGAAACGGATAACCAGAAAAATGTCTATTGGATCGTGGTAATAGCTGCATTGGGCTATTTTGTTGATATTTATGACCTGATACTCTATAATGTTGTAAAAGTAAAAAGTCTGGAAAGCATTGGTATTAAAGGAGAGGCCTTTAAAAATTTCGAACATGTGCTTTTTAATTGGCAAATGTTTGGCATGATGCTGGGAGGATTGGTATGGGGCATTCTGGGAGATAGAAAAGGGCGGATTTCTGTGCTTTTTGGGTCGATTATGCTATATTCTGTTGCCAATATTGCCAATGGCCTGGTGCAGAACATCGACCAATATATTATCTGCCGGTTTATTGCTGGGGTCGGTCTAGCCGGTGAACTGGGCGCAGGTATTACCTTGGTGAGTGAAACAATGCACAAGGATAAAAGGGGGATTGGCACCATGATCATCGTTTCATTTGGCGCTTTAGGTGCTGTAGCCGCTGGTATGGTAGGCCGGAACTTCGATTGGCAGAACGCTTATTTTATAGGTGGTGGCTTGGGTTTAGCTTTACTTGTGCTAAGGGCCGGGGCATTAGAATCGGGGATGTATAAAAATATGAAGCACGCTGCCAATATTCAGAAAGGTAATTTCTTTTTGTTGTTTAAGACGCGCAAAAATGTAAAAAAGTATATCAACTGTATCCTTATAGGTGTTCCTATTTGGTTCATGATTGCCGTTTTGGTGAATATGTCACCTAATTTTATAAAGCTTAATTCAGGTATAGAAGGTGATTCTATGGTGGGGCAGGCTGTCATGTTTGCTTACATAGGCCTGTCTGCCGGCGACCTTTTAAGTGGTGTATTAAGCCAATGGTTAAAAAGCAGGCGCAAAGTAATATTCATCTATTTAAGTATTTCAACTTGTGTTATTCTGTATTACCTTAATACACCAACTATGGGAATTGACCATTTCCGATTGATTTGTTTTTTATTAGGTTTCGGTACTGGATACTGGGCCTTGTTTGTGCAGGTGGCAGCAGAGAGTTTTGGTACCAATATAAGGAGTACTGTTACCAATACAGTTCCCAATTTTGTTCGAGGTTCTGTTGTGCCTATTACTTTAGGCTATAAGTCTTTGGCGGCAAGCATTGGGAATCAGCAGGCTGCATTGATTGTTGGGGGCCTTTGTTTAGTTATCGCCATTTACGCGGTATTTATGACAAAGGAAACCTTTAGCAAGGATTTAAATTACCATGAAATTGACTGATGACTGAAAAGAAAACTAAATTGGGCTTACAATTAGCCACCGACCCTCGTTGGGTGAATATTGCCGAAATGCATATAGGCGATATATTGAGCGACCATGCTTGGTGCGAACAAAAAGCAGCTACTACTTGTATTTCTCTTATCGTTAAATACGCCCACCACGAAGCTATTGTTGAAGGAATAACACCAATCGTTGCCGAAGAATGGGGGCATTTCAGAAGGGTGATAAAGGAATTGAAAAGCAGGGAACTAAAATTAGCACCACCTAGGAAGGATGAATACGTGAAACAATTGTTTGCACTTGAAAAAATGGGCTTAAAACCGGAACAAGTGCTGGTGGAGAAATTACTGATAAGCGCCATGATAGAGGCCCGCAGTTGTGAAAGGTTTCGCTTGCTGAGCCTTTATATTCAGGATGATTACCTAAAGGGATTTTACAGAGAGTTCATGGAGAGTGAAGCGGGGCATTATCATACATTTATCCAATTGGCCAAAGGTGTTTTACCTGCGGAATATGTGATGAAGCGATGGGATGAATATGTTAATGCGGAAGCAGAGATTATGAAACATCTTGAATTGAGGGGTGATAGAATGCATTAATCGCAAGGTCCACTGGTTGCATTTATGTGTTAATTCGTAGAGACGCGATTAATCGTATCTCTACCCAATGTCGCATTGGAAACACTGCTTTACGAAATTATTTAAACAATTCATATACAGAGTCATAAAAAGTAATCTTACAAAATAAAGTTTACTTTTTTTAGTTATGGTTATTAATGTATGTAGTGAAGGAAACCGAATTGCTGAATACCGAGCCCATCCAACTTTTTAAGTTGCTATATAAACATAGCAGACCAATAAAAAAATGGATACGGGACAATAGTGGAAGCAAGGCCGATGCCGAGGATACTTTACAGGATGCCATGATTGCCTTTTACCAGATGATTCACAAACCCGACTTTCGGTTAACCGCCCAACCCGATACCTTATTATTCGCTATTGCAAAAAGAATCTGGTACAATCACTTGCGCAAACACAATAGATTTTCACTCGAGGTGCCAATTGATGATTTGCAATTGGGAGAAGAAAATGGAGATGCTCTAGAGAAGGAAAATATGTACACATTGATGGAAAAAACATTGGTTCTATTAGGCGATAAGTGTTCGCTGTTACTGGAATTATTTTATTTTCAACGCCTGGACATGGTGCAGATTGCAGAGAAATTAGACTTTAGGAACGAGAAGGTAGCCAAAGCCATGAAGTATAAATGCCTGGAGAAGGCGCGGATTTTAGTTAACGCAAAAAAACAAGGACAATAACGATGCAGAATAATTACGTATGAAAAGACCAATATAATATTGATAATGAAAGACATTGAATTAATAGAGGCCTACTTGTTTGATAATCTCACAGTGAACGAAATAAAGACTGTGCAGGAGAGGATTGATAATGAGCCGCCCTTTGCAACTTTGGTAAATGAGTACAAACATACTTTTGCCGCACTTGAAAAAAGCTGGTTGCGCAAAAATGTGGAATTGGCAGGTAAGCAATTGTTGTGGCAGAAAATATTGAAAATTGGCATTGCCACTATAGTCATAGCTACAGTAGTTTTCATTGCTGGATACAAATATTTCAAACAAAAGCACACGGAAAAAATTGAGCAGACAGAACAAGCAGTGCTAGAAACTAAGGCTGCAGTTGTTCTGGCAAGCACTAAAGAAAATTATAACAGTGTTTTAGCGAAAACAATTGATTCCGTTGTTTCCGTAAAAAGATGGCCGCAAATACCAAGGGAATTATGTGGTTGGGGCATGGATGGTGATCATTCAATTC
>JBBQIF010000014.1:0-16273 GCA_038324665.1 Bacteroidia bacterium | reverse complement strand
AATAGGAGTAAATTTTGGTTGGGGAACTGAGGTAATTTTTGCCTCCCAACTTAATTCAAAACCATCACCGTTAACGAATTTATCGGAATGAAAATAAAAGGTAACGCAGCTATCAGAAGTTGAAATAATGCCGGAAGGTTTATTGCTATTGTCATATTTTTTCATGAGTGAAGCAAACGTATCCTTGCCATTATATACTTTCAAAAAATCTGCATTGGCTTCAACATTAAATGTGCCATTGAACTTTATGTTTATTGAACTTGCACCACTTACACAAATACTAAAAATGAAGTCTTCGTTGCTTGCATACCACTTGGTATTTACCTTGTTGCCTTCACTATCTGTCAATTTTCCCCTACAATCATAAACCTTGTTATTACTCATTTTATAGGTTGTTTGGGCCTTGATATGGTGAGAAAAAAGCATAAAAATACAAAACACTAAAATATTTAATTTTACCGCGGTTTTGTTTAAAAAAAGATATATTATATTCCCATCCATTATTTGGTAATGGTAATTGTAGGCGTAAAAATGCTGTTACTCCAGTTACCTGCTCTATCCTTTAATTTTAATTCGAAAGTGGTAATTTCGCTATTGGCGGTACCCAGTAGAAATGTGTTTTTCATTTGAACTGCAATAGTGCCTTTAGTTTTAATGGAGGTACCCGGAGGGGAAAGTGGTTTTACAAAATAATAATCGGCCTTGCTCAATCGCTTATCCTTTACTTGCAAATCATTCTTATCAGGATTGGTCTCCCCAATATCACCGTCATCATCGGTGTATTCAAAGGTTATGACTAGGCTGTCTTTAAATTGCAAAATGGAAGTTGAAGACACGTCAATCATTTTAATAGAAGGGACATTGCCACTGCTTGATTTGTCCTTTTTACAGGTACATAAGCAAACTAAACAAATAGTTGCAACGCTTAATAAATTGATATTTTGATTTAATTGCCTCATTATTTAATACGGATTGCAAAATATTTTTTGGAGTTGAAGGAAGAAGGTACTGATGGAATATAAACAGGGGTGTTGACATTATCAGTTGTCTGGGTTCTTATCCAAAGTACATCATTTGCGGCTGCACCAAGTGTGCTGACAGTGAGGGTTAAGCTATGCCAGTAATCAACATTGGTGCCGGTGAATCCTTTGGCATTAAATGCTACTGATTCTGTTGTCATGGCAGTTTCTGTGCCAGTATAACTATTGGGATTCAAAGAATAATTAAGGGTAGTGATACCAAATTGGCTCACTGCAGTTTTATCATCCGTATAAGCTACCATAATTTTAATAGAATTGGTACCCGGCGGTATATCAACAGGATTATAACCTGTATGTGGCAATGGTGTGGCCGATCCATCTGCAAAGGCAATTAAGCCTGCCATCTGTGGCGGAAAATCGTAACTCAGCGCACTGTTGCCAAATTCGTCTCTGGCGCCATTATTAATCCAATTGGTAATGTTCTGAATGTATTCATTTTTCTTATCAGGCCAATCACTGCTAGGTTCAAGTGATAAGGGCATTTGACCCTGTGAACCGGGAATAAAAGTATTAATTCTGTGGAGAATCATGCTGGCAGCGGCATTGCCCGGAACCACCCTTGTTGTAATCTGCGAGTTTTGCGGATCCGTATTAATAGCAGTCCGGTTGATTAATGAATTATAAGAACTTTCGATACTTCTGAAATCAGGCTCAAAATTGCCATCATGGCAACCGCTATTGGCACAGGTTGGCTTAAATATATTTTTATGCAAACCTTGTATTGTATTTGGGTCAATCGCAAGATCCGGCATTACAGGGCCCCTTTCTTCAACTTTCCATTCATCGAATGGATTGGCATTCTGGGCTTTTCTTTTGCAAGAAGTTATAATGACAATTGTCAACAAGGAAAAAAATATTATTTTATAACAACTCATCTTTTATATTCTGTCAAATAAACTTTTAGCACTGCTATCAATAAAACCTGCAGACTGCACATCACTCTTATATCCCAATATTTGCGCAATTGTTAAATTAAAGTCTGTCACTACTCCAATCGGGTTAGATTCCGAGCCTACCATTAAGTTGCTCTGCACATTTGGTCCAACCATACCACCAAATACACGAAGTGAATTGGAATCGCCATGGTCGAAACCATACCAGTCGTTGGCATCAAGTATTGGATTATGTTGCATGTTCCTTCCGCATTCCGGTACAAAGCACATAATTGTTTTACCACTCATTTCCGGAATCTGATTTTGTATATAATTCCATAAAAAACCTAGGGCATGATCGGCGCGGTGCATAGACTGTAAATAACCTGTAAAATTGCTATGACATCCATCTATACCACTCATATTCACTACCAGCAATTTTGGTTTAAACACTCTGAGCACTTCAGCTGCATAACCTATAGTTGAACCATCTCCTCCGCTTACAGGAGGCATTGGTATCTGGCCTGCTGCTTGCCTTTTGAATGTATCCGCAATAAATTCCTTTATTTTTGTCCGTTCATCATCCGTATTTTTTATGCCCGGCATGTCTCCTTTTTTAATGTTAAATGAATTATCGAGAAAGTTTTTCATTTTATACATGGGCTCCAGTTCTTCCTGCGGGTGATAGATCTTGGCATTGGAGAGGGTGGCAAAACCATCGCTACCGAAAGTAATATTGGGTGCAAAGAAGTTAGCACCATAGGCCAAGCCAAAATCAGGGTGCTTGCTTGAGTTGAGCAGTGGTACTGAGTTTCCGATTGTATTGCCAATGAACCACGTATCAGTGGCTTTAAAGCCCCCAAATTTCCGCGCATATTCAAAAACTGTTGGATTTACAGGTCGCACCTTTAAGCCTTGCCCTTCAACCCTTGAACCTGTTACAAGTGAATTCAAACCTCCATAATGTCCGCCTGAAACTGCACGCATTTCTGCAAAAATGGTTCCTTGTTTTTGTAGTGTCTGGGATAATATTTTGGGGATTGGTTGTATGCCGTCCGGCTGTCCGGAAGGTGTAGTACCATAAGCTATTTTGCTCGTTGGAGGGGCACCTTCCAGCATATTATATAAAATATTACCACCTACATTAAAATTCTGACTGTCAGAAAGGTAACGCTGTAATATAGAATCCTGCTGTCGCAAGCCTCCGCCAAAAAGTACATACACAACATGATCTGCCATAGGAGCATTAGTTTGGGCAAACAAACTCCCGGATGGCAAGATATAGGGTAATACAATACTGCCTGCTGTAATAGCTGCCGCTTTTTTAACAAAATCTCTTCTTTTCATATTATCTTTAAATTTAGCCGGGTTATTCTAATAAAACATATATTCATCCGATGCAGAGAATGCGGTATACACTAATTCTGGTCGGAAACTGGGGTTTGATTTATTGGCATTGATGAAATTAATGAACCAAGTTTTTTCAGCCTCAGTTGGTCGCCTGATAAAGAAACGAACATAGGTTTCTTCAACAAACCTTTCCGTACTATCCACCATCATTCTTCTTGAGGGTAGTTTTACCGCACCCGAATTCATATAATTGCTAATTATCACCTCGTTAATCAGGGTTTTGTCCCCGCAACTCTGGATAACCCTATCTGTCCTTGTCAATTCATTGATAGATGATGGTTTTTGAAATAGGTTAGTTGTAAGTATACTGTGGAACTCAATATTGGTCTTGCCTTTGTCTTTATTCAGATTATCCCCATACGATGGTGTTTCAACTATTTCATAGCGTGTGTTTTTGTTTTTTTTGCACTGTATGAAAATTAGGGTCAGCAGGGAGAGGGCAATGAGTTTAAAAATGCGCATATTCATCTGTCATTAAAATTAAGGTTTGAACTTTTTGTAAATCTTTAGTGGGATAATAATCTACCATAAGGTTATAGGTCTCCTGGGTAGTAGGTTCTCTGCCGATAAGGGCAAGATAACACCATTTTACCATACCTTCATGGAATTCCCTTGATTGAACCAGCACTTGGCAATATTCAGCCTTGTTGCCTGAATAAGCGCCAAACAAACTGCCACCCTTTCCGGATTCAATTATATCATAAGCAATTTTGAATTCTTCTTTAACAGGAAATCTGAAAAACAAGTCATCAAAGGAGGCATTAACAAAATTCAGGGTATTCATATTGATAACATCATAGACAGGGTTATTAAGCATATAGGCATACATATCACTGATTTTTATAAGGCCAAACTCATAGGCCCGCCTTGAAATGAGCACGTTTTTGCAACGGTCTATAGTCACCATGGCTGAAAATACGCCAATGGAATCACCTGTTAACCGCGAAGAGATTAAGGCAAATTGTGCAATGCCAATCTGACCCGAAAATTCACCATCTTCGGCACCTTCGAGCAATCTGGCTTTTGTCAAATCATAAATGCGCTGATAATAGGCTTTTTTGTAGGAAGAGTCACCCGGAACAAAAGTTGTATCAGTCATTAATCTGGTGATAATTTGCTTTCTTATATCAAAGCTTAAATTACCTGCCCGGAGCAACCCGACATCCCTGCTTTTTTCTGTGTTTAAAGGTTCCCTGCCTAACAAATCGATATAGATCCGATTGAGATAATTTTCAACTTTAACTGTTGGCACATCATCATAATTCTTTGGTTTATTTCCCTTTACAACTGTCTCTCCCTTTTTGGAACAGGATGCAATAAGTAATACGCAAGCAAAACAAAAAATAAATGATTTTTGAATCAAGGTGTAATAGTTTTAATTTGGAAATATATAAAAAAAATGCGAAAAATCCAATAATGCGCAAAAAAACAAAGTTAACTAATTAATAATCATATTGGTAATAAAATTTAAGTATTGTATTTCAATATGCTTTCCAGTACTTTTAATCACACTTAATGTCGGTCATCTGCATGCGCTTTCTTTCAGTACTATGAACAAGAATTCACTTTTGTTATCCTTATTGAAAAATATATTTTTGAAATGTCACGTTAATCAATGATTTTTTTGGACAATATTCTAATTTATTTACTACTTAAGTGTTAGAGTTTATGTTAATTGTATTAGATAGCTTTGCCTAATCTTATATCATATAAAATTACCTTAAAAATAATATAACAAAATGAAAAAGAAATACTTAATGTCAATAATCATGCTGGTAAATTATGCCGTTTATTCACAGTTTGTAATGATAGATGATATCAATAAAACTTCAGGTTCTGCTAATCAGAACGGTGGACCTTTTACCTTCACAAGCATCCCGGCAAAAGGAATCGTCTTGTTTTGGGCCTTTCATCCGGATCATGGCATAGAACTATGGAAGTCGAATGGCTCCGCAAACAATGCAACGCTTGTCAAGGAAATAATTCCGGGAACTAACGGCATAACATCACAGGAAACTTATAACATGGTATCGGCTTATGACAGGGCGTATTTTTATATCGATGATAAGGTGAATGGTACTGAATTATGGGTGTCAGATGGTACTGATGCAGGTACGCATATCGTTACAGATTATTGTTCAGGTACAACTAGTTCCTATCCCTCTATTTTAATGGTTGACAGCATTTATGCAATTGTTTATGCTTTTGACGGTGGTTCAAAAGGTGTTTACAAAACTGATGGAACTTCAGTCGGAACAATAAAATTTGGAGGCACCTCAATTTTTTATCCTCCGACATTTGCCTATAAATATAATGGGGATTATTACTATATCAGCGGAGATGTATACCGTTCGGACGGTACAGCCAAAAGCCAACAATTGGTGATTACAGCAAACAGCATGGGTGTATATTCCATGGGAGGTATGGTCAAAGTAAAAGATTCATTGTATCTAGGGATAAACAATACATCAACCAGTGCCCAGTTAAGGAAAGTTAAGGCAGATTTTTCAGGATGGTCTGTTCTGGCCCAATGGCCACAAAATGGCCAAAATGCCGGGCCTCCAATCAGTTTTTACAAGTTTGGTGATAATGTCTATTACAGGTTAGTTTGTCAATATTATATTATTGGCAGTTATGAGTTACACCATATTGATGTAAATACCAATGCCATAAATATTCTAGACACATTTTTGGAAACTAGTCTCAATCCTCATTTTGCTTGGTTGACAGGCTATAAAGGAAACGTATATTTTAGGGCAATGACAAAAGTTACCAATAAACGACAACTTTATATGACAAATGGTACCCGTAGCGGCACCCGAATATTGACCAGTGCACTTGAAGATGGAATAGCCACCTCTGTAGCAATATACAAGGATACCCTTTACTTCATTGAGAATGAAAAACAAAAACTATGGAACACGGATGGTACCGCAGCAGGTACAAAAATGATTTCGGGGAATAATAAAGTTTTTATCCCGTTTTATGATGTGGTAGGGCATTTCCATAATTTCAATGATACTGCACTGATATATGGCGGCTATTTTTCAGTTGGTAACAATGGTTTGAATATAGCTGAAGTATGGAAACTATATGGCAACAATGCCCCGACATCATCAATTTTCAATACAAACATCTTATTGGGCAAAAATTGGCCATTGGTTTTTCCAAATCCATCTAAAGATCAAATCAATATTAAAAGTGATTTAATTATTTTAAAAGTTGAGATCTATGATATGACAGGGAAACTTCAGTTGTCTTCCGATATTACGAGGATTGATGTAAATGGCTTTTTGGCAGGAGTTTACCTTATAAGGGTTTACTCGATGGAAGGAATGTCTTTCCAAAAATTTGTGAAAAATTAATACCCCCACAATTTAGAGACTCTATCCATACTAAATTCGGCTTTAGTATGCCCTGATCATTGATTTGTATTAAAAAAAAAGCGTTAGTCTGTATAAACACCGCTTTTGGGCGAAAATTCTTAATTTAATTAGGAGATTATTTGGCATATTTGCAAGTTCAAATTAATGGCAAACCACAAGGCTTCAGAAATTCTACAGGCAATTAAGTCGATTGACAACCCTAAAGTAGTTATCACAACTCACCATAAACCCGATGCCGATGCAATGGGCTCTGGATTGGGGCTACAGTTATTCCTGAAGAATTATGGAATCTCCGCTACAATGATTTCACCAACAGATTTTGCCTCATTTCTGCATTGGATGAAAGGAAGTGATGAAGTTCTTATTTTTGAAGGAAATGAACAAAAGGCAACTCAAATGGCAATGGATGCCGACTTTATATTTTGCCTAGATTTTAATCATTTGTCTAGAATCAATGAGTTTGGCCAGGCAGTTGGAGAAAGCAAAGCAATAAAAATTCTTATTGACCATCATCAGTTTCCTCAGGGATTTGAGCAATTAACCTATTGGGATGACAAAGTTAGCAGTACGTGCGAATTGGTCTATCGTCTCATCTCAGAATGCGATGGGAGGCAATATATTGATAAAGATACTGCCGCATGCTTGTATACTGGTATCGTTACAGATACCGGCTCTTTCAGGCATAGCAATTGCAGCAGTAATACCCATCGGATAGCAGCAGATCTTATGGATTACGGTATTGACCATGTGATGATTCATGATCTTGTGTTTGATAGTTTTACAGAGAATAGGGTGCGCTTTATAGGATATGCATTATACCAAAAATTGGAGGTATTAAATGAGTTTAAAACCGTAATTATTACGATAAATAGCGAGGAGTTAAAAAAATTCAAGATACAAACAGGTGATACTGAGGGCTTGGTAAATTATGGATTAGGCATAGAAGGTATTAAATTTGCAATTTTAGTGATAGACCGTACAAAGTTGGTTAAGATGAGTTTCAGGAGCAAAGGGAATTTTGCCGCCAATGCATTTGCCATGAATCATTTTAATGGTGGTGGTCATTTTAATGCGGCAGGAGGAAGTAGTCATTTAAGTTTAGAAGAGACAGTAAAACAAATTAAGGAGCACTTAAAATTATATCAAACAGAACTTAATGCGTAATTACAATTTCATTATCGTGGGTTTGATGCTTATTGGTTTAACTGCCTGTAACAACTATTCAAAGACAGAAAGTGGGTTAAGGTATAAATTCTTAAAGAGAAGTGATGTAACTAGTTTGCCTGAAATTGGTGAATACCTGCAATGTTATTATAGTATTACTAATTCGGATGACTCAATTGTTTATAATAATTTTGGTAGAACACCTGACAGGATATTATTGGTAGCACCCTCTTACAAGGGTGGTGATATTATGGAGGCGCTTAGCATTATGGCCGAAGGAGATAGTGCACAATTCCTGATAAGTGCCGATTCATTCTTTTTTATAACACGACAGGAAACCCAATTGCCATTCTATATAAAAAGTGGAACCGATTTGAAATTCATTATTAAAATGGATAAAAGATTAAATCAATATCAGAAAGATAGTATTGTGAATGCAGAAAGGATTGCACGTTGGAAAACAGAAGTAGAGAATATAATGGCCTATACTCAAAAACAGGGATTAACAATGCAACTTGATTCAGGCACCGGTATTAGGGTTCAGTTTCATTCCAGGGCCGAAACAGACACAGCCAAGGCGATACACGAAAATAGTATTGTTAAGTTTCATTTTATTGCCCGTTTATTTGATGACACTGAATTTTATAATACCTATACCATGGGGCAGCCTCAAGTGGTAAGGGTGATCAGAGACCAATTTCAACCCATTGGTATGTATGATATGTTAATAAAAATGAAAGAAGGAGAAAAGGCGACTTTCATTTTGCCCTATGACCTCGGTTTTGGTGCTAAGGGCATTGAAGGTATGGTGCCTCCCTTTTCAACACTTGTATATGAAATTAATATTTTAAAAGTAGAATAAAAAAATGAAAAGAACCATCTATCTCTTGTTGCTATTGATGAGTGCCCAGTTTGTAAATGGGGCAGTTGTTAAGAATGATACAGTTAAAACAAAGTCAGGGCTTAAGTATATAATTACCCAAAAAAATCCGGCTGGGGTAAAACCCGTTTCGGGCGACAAAATCGAGGCACATTATACAGGCACACTTACCAATGGCAAAAAGTTTGATAGCTCGCGCGATCGCAATGAGACTTTCTCATTTGTTATTGGCACACACCAAGTAATTGAAGGGTGGGATGAAGGGTTTTTATATCTGAGGAAAGGTGAAAAGGCCACATTTGTTATTCCGGCCAAGCTCGGATATGGGAGTCAGGACATGGGAGATATTCCTCCAAACTCAACACTTATTTTCGATGTAGAGCTAGTGGATGTACAAAAGCCAGAACCTTATACCCCATACAGTGGGAAAGGAAAGGATACCATTAAGCTAGCCTCTGGACTTAAATATATTGTAATTAGCCAGGGTAACCCCAATGAAAAAGCTGCCTCCGGACAGATAGCCTCTATTTTTTATGCGGGTTATTTAACCAATGGTGAAAAATTCGATGGTAATTTTGGCACGTTTGGGCCTTTTGACGTTGATGTAATAGGTTCGCGTGTAATTGGTGGATGGCAGGAGATATTGCCTTTGATGAATAAAGGCATGAAGATAAGGGTGATTATTCCTCCCAATCTGGGTTATGGGGAGAAAGGTGCCGGGCAAGGTATCATTCCTCCTAATGCTACATTGATTTTTGATATGTATTTAAAAGAACTTAAAAAGGCAGCAGTGAAAGCGCCATCCTATCAACCCTATCCATGCGAAGGCAAGGATACCATCAAACTTGCATCGGGCCTTAAGTATATTGTTATAAATCCGGGGGATGTTAGCGCCAGGGCCAAAACAGGGCAGACCGCCTCGATTTATTATGCGGGGTACCTTGAAGATGGAACCAAGTTTGACGGAAATTTCGGATCCGGTCACCCTTTTAAACTTCCTGTTGTTGGCGGTCAGGTAATAGCTGGATGGCAGGAGATAATACCATTGATGAATAGGGGCATGCAACTTCGGGTTATTATCCCATCCAACATGGGTTATGGTGAACAAGGATACCCGGGGCTTATACCGCCAAATGCAACCCTTATTTTTGACATGTTCCTTGAAGAATTACTTTAAAAAATCAATAAAATTAAAACAAGAATTATAGAATGAGTAAAAAAATATTAGTAACAGGAGGTGCCGGTTTCATTGGGTCGCATGTAGTGAGGAGGTTTGTGAATACTTATCCTGATTATCATATTGTTAACCTTGACAAGTTGACCTATGCAGGTAATTTAGAAAATCTGAAAGACATTGAAAATAATGCTAACTATACTTTTGTAAAGGGAGATATAACAGATGCGGAGTTTATACAACACTTATTTCACGAACACAAGTTTGACTCGGTAATACACTTAGCAGCAGAATCGCATGTTGACAGATCGATCTCAAACCCTATGGAATTTGTAATGACCAATGTGGTAGGTACAGTAAATTTATTGAATGCTGCGAAAACTATCTGGCACAATGATTACCAGGATAAGGTTTTTTACCATGTGAGTACAGATGAGGTATATGGAGAATTGGGTGATAATGGGAAGTTCCTTGAGACAACGCCTTATAGCCCGAACTCACCATATTCTGCATCTAAAGCTTCAAGCGACCATTTTGTAAGGGCCTATCATCATACTTATGGTTTGCCGGTAAAAATTTCCAATTGCAGCAATAATTACGGTTCTCATCATTTTCCGGAAAAATTGATTCCCTTAATGATTAATAATATCATGCAGAGTAAACCCTTGCCTGTGTACGGAAAAGGCGAAAATGTGCGCGACTGGTTATTTGTTGAAGACCATGCAAGGGCGATTGATGATATCTTTCATAAAGGTAAAGATGGAGAAACCTATAATATTGGCGGAAACAATGAGTGGCAAAATATCCAATTGGTGAAATTCTTATGCCAATTGATGGATAAAAAACTTGCTAGGGAACAAGGGGAATCAGAGAGGCTGATAAGTTACGTGACAGACAGAGCAGGACATGATTTCAGGTATGCTATTGATGCAAGTAAACTAATGAACGAATTAGGGTGGGAGCCTTCGGTTACTTTTGAACAGGGATTGGAAAAAACCGTAGATTGGTACTTGGCCAACCAGGCATGGCTTACCAACGTAACCACTGGTAATTACCAGCAATATTATCAGGCAATGTACGCAAGCAGATAAAGTAATAATAAACTAATAACGACTTAAAATGAAAGGAATAATATTAGCAGGCGGCAGCGGTACAAGACTGCATCCATTGACATTGGCCATAAGCAAACAAATGATGCCGGTGTATGATAAGCCAATGATTTATTACCCCTTATCGACATTAATGATGGCCGGTATAAGGGAAATACTAATTATTTCAACGCCTCATGATTTGCCCCAATTTAAAAAATTGCTGGGTGATGGTAAAAACTTGGGGTGTGAATTTTCTTATGCTGAACAAGCTGTCCCCAATGGATTAGCTCAGGCCTTTGTAATTGGGGAAGAATTCATTGGAAAGGAAAAAGTGGCACTTATACTTGGGGACAATATATTTTTTGGGTCTTCATTACAGTCTTTATTACAGGCTAATAACGACCCTACTGGAGGGGTGATATACGCATACCATGTGAGTGATCCGGAACGTTATGGTGTAGTAGAATTTGATGAGAATAACATTGCCAAAAGTATAGAGGAAAAACCAGTAACGCCCAAATCCAATTATGCGGTACCGGGATTGTATTTTTATGATAACGATGTGGTAGAGATTGCTAAGAACTTAGCCCCATCTCCAAGGGGTGAATATGAAATAACTGATGTAAATAAGGAATACCTGAGACGCGGAAAATTAAAAGTAGGCATTTTACAAAGAGGCACTGCCTGGCTAGATACAGGTACTTTTAACAGCCTCATGCAAGCGGGGCAATTTGTGCAAGTTATTGAAGAAAGACAGGGCTGGAAAATTGGTAGTATAGAAGAAGTAGCCTGGCGCATGGGGTATATCAATAGCGAGCAGTTAGCGATAATTGCTGCTCCTTTGACAAAGAGCGGATATGGGGACTACTTACTTAAATTACTTAAAAAATGAGGAATCATATTTATTTATTTTGTTTGGTGTTGATTACTGCATTCTTTTCAGGATGCAAATCATATACTTCTAATGTTATTTTAAAGGCGGAAAAGGAGGATATTAACTGGAAATCAGCCTACCAGAAAACTATTATAGATTACCCGATTAAAGTCGGCGATAAATTGCAATTTACCCTTTATACAAATGCAGGCGAGTCCATTATCGACCCTTCAGGAAAGTTGGTGAGTGCAACTGCAGTGGGCGATGTCAATATTATTTCAGTAGACAAGCCATCTTTTGAAGTTTCAGAATCAGGGCTATGTCATTTTCCGGTGATAGGAAAGGTTCCCGTTCTGGGGCTTAAATTATCACAACTCGACAGTTTATTATCTTCAAAATTTGAAACGTATTACAATGATGTTTACGTAATTTCTAAAGTAGTCAATAAAAAGATTATTATTTTAGGGGGTAAGGGCGGGCAGATTGTGCCTTTTAACAACCCGTCCATGAGTTTATTGGAAGCACTTGCAATATATGGTGGGATTGATAATAATTCAAAAGGTTATAATATCAGGATACTGAGGGGAGATTTAAAAGATCCTGAAATAACTGTGGTAAATCTTAGAACCATTGCAGATATGAAAAACTCCGTGATAAGCCTTAAACCAGATGATATCATCTACCTTGAACCGGTGAGAAGGCCGGGAGCTGAGGCTGTACGAGATAATATTTTTATCATCAACATAATTCAGGTATTGGTTACATTTTCAATCCTGGTGAACACGCTAACAAAAAAATAAGTAATGAAAGATGACAATATAAATATAGAAGGGAATGCGTCATCAGGCGTTGAATTTGATATTGAAAAACTTATTTTAATTCTTAAAAAGAAGTGGATATGGATACCTATTTCAATCATTATTTCAGTCATTGGCAGTTATTATTACCTGAAATACACAAAACCACTTTACAAGGCATCTTCATTAATAAAACTTGAGATACAGAAGGAAGCTTCTAATATTGGCTTGAACAGCTTAACAAGTATGCAGAATGATAATTTATCAGGTGAAATAGAATTGATAAGGTCACCGCTGGTTGCGCAAGATGTATTAAATAATATTGATCTTAGCATATCCTATTATGCTATTGGGAATATTCAAACTACGGAGATATTCCGGAATTCCCCTTTTAAAGTAAGTATCTTATCGGATCCAGCCTATTCACCTTATGACAAGAATTTTACGGTAACTTTTATAGATAATCTACAGTATAAAATAGCTGAAATGGATAATGAAATGAGCGAAAGCACCCTCCATAAGATAGGTGATATTGTAAGGATGGGAAATTTCAAATTTGCAATCCTGTTGGATAATGGAAGTTCGGCGATAATAGACCAGAAAGATTATTATTTCAAGGTTAATAGTAAGGGAGCATTGGTAGCTTCCATCATCAATAATTTAAATGTTATTACCTCCAATGATGAAGCAAGAACTATTCAAATTTCTTTTACTGATTTCAATAGGGAGAAAGCAAGGGTAATAGTGAATGCTTATGACACTGTTTATTTAAAACACTCATTGGAAAAAAAGCAAAAATCTCAAGAACAGACTTTGCGTTATATTGAAACCCAAATTGAAGAGACATTAAATAAACTGGATAAATATGAGAATGATATTGAAGATTTTATTAAAATGTCGGGAACTGCTAATCCGGGAACGGAATTCTCTTTAATAGCAAAGGAAATAGAGGATCTTGAAAAAACCAGAATAGACATAAATAAATCTTCGCAAGCAACCAATGAAATATTAGAGTTCGTACAGAAGGACCAAAGCAAGGATAATATTGTGCCCCTAGTTTACGGAATAGAGAATAAGGATATTGCCAATGGTATCAATGAGTTGAACGCCTTATTCAAAAAGCGAGAAATACTAAAAATTTCAAATAAGGAGGTAACGCTTCCCTTTAGAACAATAGAATTGGAGATTTCTATTATTAAATCCCAATTGTTGAACTTTATTAAAGAAAACGGACGATACGTGGCCGATCAGACATCTGCACTAAATAAAAAAATAGGGGAATTAAAAAATCTGTATGTAAGCCTTCCTTCAAAGGAAACGGAATTAAACAGGCTACACAGGTTTAACTCACTTTATGAAAAATTTTATTTGTCATTGGTTGAAAAGCAAATCGAATATCAGATTTCAAAGGCCGGGACAGTTCCCGAGTTTATTATATTAAGTGAAGCCACTGTTTCTGATACTCCAATTTCCCCCAACCGCACTAAAATTTGGACCTTGTTTATTGTAATTGGCATATTACCTATTTTGGGTTATATTTTAATGAAATACATTTTAATGAATGTTATTTATAGCCAGAAACAAATTGAAAATAAGTTGGTGGCACCAATCCTTGGGTCAATACCAACCTATCAGAAAAAGATGCCGGCGTCTACTCTTGTGGTCGATGGCAATCCTAAATCATCTATTAGTGAATCACTAAGGGCGATAAGAACCAATTCTGATTTTATGATTCCTAAAAAGGCAAAACAGATTTTTGGTGTAACTTCTACTATTAGTGGTGAAGGTAAAACTTTCTTTGCCATTAACTTTGCAGCTATATTGGCTCTAACAGGTAAAAAAGTGGTAGTGCTGGATTTAGATATGCGCAAACCTAAGATCCATGTTGGTTTTAACGTGGAAAATAAGGAAGGAATCAGTTCAATTTTATCTGGGGTTTCTGATTGGAGAAATGCCATTCATAAGTCTAATCTTAAAAATCTTGATTTTATTACTTCAGGTCCTATTCCTCCAAATCCTAATGAATTATTACTTAAAAAAGAATTTGACGATCTCCTCGAAAATCTTTTGGAAGAATATGATATTATCATGGCAGATAATCCACCAATTGGCTTGGTAACGGATGCCAATAATGTATTTAAGAAATGCGACCTTTCAATTTATGTAGTAAGGTCGGGTTTCTCAAAAGAAGCCGTAATAAGTAACATCAATAATCTTTACAGAAGTAAAAATTACACTAATTTATCTGTAGTTATCAATGATGTTAATGCATCAAATACTTACGGTAGTAAGTATGGCAACAGTTACGGTTACGGTTATGGCTACGGGTATGGCTACGGTTATTATGAGGATGACCATGATCGTAACAAAGGTGGCTGGAGAAAGTTCCTGAAAAAAATATTTAATAAATAATCATGGGATTATTTAGTCAACTTTTTTCTAAGCGTAATACTCCTCAAAATCCCCTAAAATGGGACATGCATAATCATATACTTTTTGGGATAGATGATGGTTCAAAAACAATAGAAAATTCCTTGCTCATGGCAAGGCAATATTTAGATTCAGGCTATACCAAAATAATAGCGACACCGCATATCATGAGCAATTATTATGACAATACAAGGGAAATAATAAGTAGCCGAAGGGAGATATTGAACAAAGCCTTGATTGAAAATAATATAAATCTTGAATTGGACTGTGCTGCGGAGTATTATATAGATGAATTTTTTCTGGAAAAAGTAAGGAATAAGGAAAAGCTATTAAGTTTTAATAACGGGCACATATTGGTAGAAACTTCTTTTTTGAATAAGCCGATTTTTTTTAATGAACTGATATTTGATTTGAGAACAAATGGCTATATTCCTATCTTTGCCCATCCCGAAAGGTATGTGTACCTTCACAATAATTATGAAGAGGTAGAACGTATTTTGGAATCCGGGATTAAGTTCCAGATTAACCTGTTGTCTTTAGTAGGATATTACTCCCCAATGGTTAAGAAACTGGCCCAGTGGATGGTGCAGAAAGGATATTACAGTTTTTTAGGAACTGATGCTCATAGCACCAATCACCTTGCTTTATTACCAGCAGTATTTAGCAGTAAACTTTTCGAAAAAATAGATTTCAGTAAGGTGGAAAATTGCAATTAAGACTTTATAATTTTTACAAAAAACTTCCCATTGATGATGATAAGATAAAGACCCTTCGCCCAGATATCTGTCTTTATCCCATCTTCGATTTCTTTTTCGTCAATTTTCATTTCTTCTCCAAGGGTGTTATAAATGGACAGTGAATTTATTTGAGAAACATTTTTAAAATATATTTTATCTGTGAATGGATTAGGGAAAATAGCCGACCCCTCACTTATAAACGTAACATTATTTATTAAAACACTGTTGCCATTGGGTTCATAACAGAAGGTCTTCTCCGCTGAATCCTTAAAACGATTAAAGGCTGCAATATTATTTTTTTTATATGCCGATGGATAACCAATAATTGGCCAACCTCCAATAGTAGAATGAAAACGTGGCATAGAATTAAGATATAGAGAGCTGTCAAGGTTAATTATGGGTGTATTGGATTGCAGAG
>JBBQIF010000013.1:0-16524 GCA_038324665.1 Bacteroidia bacterium | reverse complement strand
GGATACGGCTGACTGCAATATTTATAAAATTGATGCAAGTACCGGTTACATCAGTGGCGAAGCGAGCCTCAATAAAATAAAGGCACATGAGTTTACTAATTTTACTTCTACCAAATCTGAAGTGTATTATTTGAAATTAATTGTGGGTAGGGAGAGTAAGGTGATAAAGGTGGTGGCGGTGTTTTGAGGTGTTCGCCTCACGCCAATCAGGGCAAGGATAGCTTTAGGATTTATGCTGATTTTATCAGGTTTTAAGGGGGGGGTTGGAGGCTAGGTTGGTTTCTTTGGCGAGAACACCAACGAAAGCGAAAAATCTTTCATATATCCAAATATTGTTGAAAAGTTTTAATGTTTCCCTTATATAAGGGAAACATTTCGCAATGTATTGTATTTCAGTGGATTTAGTGGTCTTAAAGTTTTCATCACCTATTGTTAATTTGTCTTATTTAGTGTCAGATTATGGTTTGTTGAGCTGTCCGCTACGCTTGCTTAAAAGTCTCAGTTTATACATCAATTTCCGCATATAATCCCAAAAAAAGTTAGTTTACGCATGTTTTGTAATATTATATTTAGACAAAGGAAAGGATTAAATAGCAAATTACAAAAGGATTTGGTTTCGGTGGTGAGAATGCCAACGAAGGCGAAAGGAATCGTCTACTCCATAAGTTTCCTAGCCCCCAGGAACCATGGGTTTTGCAAATTTAGTTTTAATAATAATTTCCTTATCCTTTAGTTGAAATGCAACATTTGTCTTTCGAGAAGAACTAAAATGAGATAATCTAACTTTGCCTGCTAATGTCTGCTGTCTTTCTCCTTTTGATTGAATAGCTTTGAAAGTGGGTAAAATGAAAATAGAATCAATAACTAAGGAGTTCTCATTAGCCATTTTAGGACTTGGATTCGTCAAAATATTTATTTTACCAAGCTGATAAATATAATTATTTGTTTGCTCGTTTGAATCAAAAGTAATTTCAAATTTAACGTCATATTCTATGTCACCCCCATAAACATATAAATCTAAACTGTTAATGTATTTTACTCCTGTAATGGGTCTGAGAAAAGTTCCGCGAACATTTCTCTCTACAGGAAAAACATTCAATGATTTAACATTGAATATTATTTTATTATCTATTGCCGCTATTGCTGGCTCTTTAACCTTTTCCCAGCTAAACCGTCCAGCTGATTTGTTAATTGATGTACATGCAACAATGGATAATAATAAAGAACAATAAATAAGACTTGTGTAGAGTTGCATGATACATAGGAAGGGTTTCAAACTAATTGGTGGAAACTTTTAATGTACGCAACTAGTACCGTATATAATCCCAAAATGGTTGTTTGTCGCATGTTTTGTAATATTATATTAGACAAAGGAAAGGATTTAATAGCATATTACAAAAGGATTTGGTTTCTATGGCGAGAACACCAACGAAGGCGAAAGTGTATTACTTAAAATTAATTGTGGCGAAGGAGTGTAAGGTGATTAAAGTAGTTGCGGTTTATGGCCAGCAACCCTATTTCCTAGCCTTTTCAAAAATGTTAAAAACAAGCCTTGAAAACATCCTAAATGTGTGTATCTTACTAAATTTTAGCTTTTTATTGGCTTGAAATTCATTTTTAAATACGTAAAACTACGCAAAAAATTCCTTAAAAGTCACGTAGTTTTACGCTTTTTTATATTATATTCATGTGTTTACTTTGTCTGAAGAAATACAGCGATATGAAAAGGATAGTAAAATATTTAACACGGATGAATGGCAGATCAAAATCAGAAACACATACGCCAATCGGCAGCAACCAATTATCAACCGAGGCTTTTACCTCTTACCTCAGCGTGGCAGATTCCAAAGATATTTTTTATATTGAGGGCAAAGGTTGGGTTAAGATTGCATCGAAGTAGAGGGTTATTGGTTATTGGTTATTGGTTATTGGTTATTGGTTATTGGTTATTGGTTATTGGTTATTGGTTATTGGTTATTGGTTATTGGTTATTGGTTATTAAAGATTTTTGACGTAAGGCAAATAATATACTTACATTCAAATAATATAAGATTTTTTGAAAATCGTAATAAAACCATTTTGGCTTGCTGCTTTAATTTTGTGCTTTCATTTGGCTTATTAAACAATTTTAAACAAAAATCATTATGTTAAAGTGGACAGCAATTTTCTTGGTTATTGCCCTTGTGGCAGCCATCTTCGGTTATTCAGGCATAGCCGCTGGTGCGGCTTCAATAGCTAAAGCAATTTTCTTTATTTTTATAGTACTTGTAGTACTTACCGCATTGCTTGGATTTACTATTTTTAAAAAGAAATAAGGTCTTTTCTGAGCGCTTCGTGCCCATAGGTTGCGAATTTAATAATCCTCATGTTAGGCCAATATAACACGTTGATCTAGTTCAATTCAATAACTTCAATAAAATATTGTTGTTATAAATAGAATTCTTGCTTTCATCCTTAAAAAGTAATTATTTATCGACTTTGTATATATTTTTATTGTTTATCAATAAATAATCGACTTAGTTTGAATTAAATATTTTTTATTATGACAAATCAAGACAACAACAATGCAATTAAATCGCCAACAGGTGGATTTAATTTTAACAAGTGGTTATTTAACCTAGAACCTAATCGCACTATCCAGTCGCTCAATGCCATTTCGAAAGTAATTTTTGTATTTACGCTCATGTTTCTGGCAGCCTATTTGTTCAAGTTATTTAATGTCAATAATGAAACCACCAAACACTTTAGGTTGATATTGACCGACACTGATATTTTACCATTATTCAAAACCGATACTATCAATTTTAGTTTCATTGCCACTTATGAAGTTGTAAAATTGATTATCATTGCCCTTACCTTCTTCTATTTTATTAAATTCCTAAATTCTATAGATTTTATGGATCCTTTTGCCAACATAAATTCCAAAGGCTATATCAGCAAAGTGGCAGCCATGAGTATCTTATTTTTTATGGCAGACTTTATAGCTACACTGCACCTAAGTAATTTAAAAGATGCTTTACCTGATATGGGTGTTATCCATATTTTCCATTTCGAATATTTATTTCTGGCTTATTTTATTAATGTATTTGCCATTATTTTTAAAAGGGGTGTTGACCTTAAAAATGAAATTGACTTAGTCATTTAATTATGGGACTAATAGTAAATCTTGACGTAATGATGGCAAAGCGGAAAATCAGTTTGAACGAACTTTCTGCTAAAGTAGAGATAACCATTGCCAATTTATCTGTATTGAAAACGGGGAAGGCAAAGGCCATACGCTTCTCAACACTGGAGGCTATTTGCGAAGCCCTGGAATGTCAGCCGGGAGATATATTAGAATACCGAGGAGAATAGTTGGCAATAAGCAATAAGCAATTAGCAATTGGCAAACCGGAACCCAATATTTTACCAACTGCAAATTACTTATTGCCAACTTGAATAATTGCCCTTTTTTGAAGTTTGGAAAATTTCTTTATGCTTGGAATTGCAAAATAATATTATATTTTTGTTGTAACATGAAAAAAATATTTACATTCTTAAGTGTATTGGCAGTCTACTTTACAGTCAATTCACAAACAGTTATTCTTAATAACAGTTTTGAAAACTGGACCACTGTGAACGGCAAAATGTATCCTAACGACTGGACATGCCAGGACTCAGTAGAAGTCAAGAATGGCGCAACACAGAGGGTTACAGGAGGTAGTGTTGGCACCTATGCCATCCAATTAGGTTGCTACCTTGACAATACCGCAATCGTGGGTTCTACAATTGGAATCGTTGGTGCTGTAAGTGTGAAACCTCTGAGTTTATTATTTGATTACAAGGTATTCAATGCCACCCCCAATAATGGGGTATCAGTGGATGTTACCCTGAAAGATGGAGGGTCATTAATGAAAGCATACAGTTTCAGTACCTCATCTACTAATAATAGTACTTATAAAACAGGCTTTATTGATTTTAAATTAACTTCTTTAGAAAACCCTGTTTTTTATTATATTTCCATTACCTATCTGAATATTTCGGGCAACATAGATGAATATATGGTACTCGACAATATTCGTTTTAGCCAGACAGCAAGTGTTAATGGGGTAAACGGTTATTCAAACATAGCTATCGGTCCTAACCCGGCTGATAACTTCATTAAATTAACGAATACAGAAAACTACCATATTAAAAGTGCGCGTCTAATTTCTATGGATGGTCGTGCTACGGAAGTAAATATTGAAAATTCTGTAATTGATATTTCTGCCATTAGTAAAGGAATTTATATTTTAGAAATACTGGATGAAAATAACAATCTCTTAAAAAGGGAAAAGATGGATATCAGAAATTAGAACAAAGTAGAATTAGGAAAAACCGCTATTTTCAATGAGTAGCGGTTTTTTTTTGCCCAATGATCTTTATTTCTAGCCAATATATCTAATTCCATTGGGCATAAATCTACAACTCTTTTTCTAGTTCCCCCTTTTTGTTTGCTTCAGATAATTTCTTCAGCTCCTTTGTCATCTTTATATTATTGTCTGGATCCTCGCAATACGTTAAAAGAAGTTTCACGGCATTCAAGGTAACTTCTTTGTCATCTTTGCCATCTATTTTATTTTCAATGCAGTATTTCGCCATGCAGGCCATATAAATGCCTAGGAGATGCGTGTTTTTTTTGGTGATATCAATTGCCGTTTTACCTAATGTAAAAGAATAATCAGGGGTTCCCGACATCCATTTAACTATGAATGCCTCCGAATTCAACCTGTCTTTATTATTTGCTGCATAAGGTGTTGAGAGAAGAAAGTTTGATGCGATCAACACAAATGAATCTGCTTTGTAATAATCAGATTGTTTTTTAAGCGGTATTTCATCATAATCCGGCAATTCCTGAGAATAGGAAAAATTGAAGTGCAATGCAAAAAGCAAAAGAATAATTTTGTTCATAATGGATTGATATTTTTTTTGTTCTTTATGTTAACTAACTAATTAAGAGACCATAAGACTTAAATAAATGCTATTTCCTATACAAACATAATTCATTTTCAGATTAAAAATTAAAAAAATAGGCGTTCCCCTAATATTATTGCATTTAACTCCATAATCCATTGATTTTATATTGTTTATATTTTACAAAATAATTGTTTTGGCCCTAAAAATTGGGCCAAAGGCATAAAATAAATTTGGAAACTGAGTAAAAAATACTATTTTTGATAAACACTATTGTTTTAAAAGGATCTTTTTTCCTTAAAATTCAAAACACTATTTAACATCTAATAAAAAAAATTATGATAAATATGAAAAATAATAGCCCATCAAATGTTCAGTATAACACTGAACTAAATGCCAGAACCACAAAATTAAACTTACAGGAATGTAAACATGGCTCCTTATTGCATGGAAGAGGTGTAGAATTGCAAGACGAAATGGCCGGACACATAAATCACGCTAAGCTTGGTGCTATGGGTGTAAAAATTAGAAAACCAAAAATTAAATTCACTACCCGGTTACGCAAAGTTAACAAGACAGCCGAATTTCTGGCAATATTTGACGAGGAAAAGGAGTTGAAATCTCGTTTTATAGCTAGGCATATTTAATCTTCTTTATTTTCCTGAATTTTCTTAAATCTTAAAGATTGGTAGTGTTTCAATTTAAATATTTTAATTTGTTACTGATTTTAAAAGACTTAAAATTAAAATGGTCATGAACCATAAAAGGACATAAAAGATTTTTAAAGGCAAACCTTTAAAAAGACCTTATCACAGACATTTTACAGCGACCAAAATTTCTTAATTTATTAAGAAATTACTTTTATTCCTATTATGGTTAATGGAATTCAATTCCTTTTGAACCTTTTTATCAAAAATGATTTTTCAAAGTGAGACACTCGCTAAAGATTTAATAACTTTAATTTGCATGAATTAGCTTATGATTTGTATAGGGTATTGCTGAACTGCTAGGTTTTCATGGATTCTGAAAACTTAACAGGTTTAATGGTTAAATATTAAATTCAATAGCTAATATTGCATAACATGAAAAAAATATTCAACACCAGTTTTAATCCGCAACTATTTGATATTATTCTGCTGATTACACGGGTAACTATTGCATCATTTATGTTGGTTCACGGATGGCCAAAATTCAGTAAAATCTTTTCCGGAGAGGAATTAACTTTTGCCGACCCTATTGGAATTGGTGAGCTTCCTTCTCTTTTCCTCACAGTTTTTTCAGAGGTGGTTTGTTCAATTTTTATTTTTATTGGTTTAGGCACCCGCCTTGCAGTGATTCCATTGTTGATTACAATGCTTGTTGCAGCAATCATTGTTCATAGCAGTGATGGATTCACCAAACAGGAAATGGCATTGCATTATATTTTAATCTATTTAATCCTACTTGTTACAGGTAGCGGCAAATATTCAATAGATGAAATGTTAAACAAAAAGAGTTAAACTGTTTGCTTATCCTATTCATCCTGTTGCTTTAAATAATGAGTACAGGGTTTAATTAATAGCCTTTTAATTTTTTCAAACAAAATAAGAAAATGTTTGAATAATCTTAAACAAGCATTCTAAAGATAGGTAAAAAAAGCTAGATAATTGCTGATAAATCTTAGCATTCAGGCACTTTTTATACCATACAAAATGATATAAATGTGTACATTACATTTGATTAGTGCTTTTAGCAATAGATTGATTATCTTAACTTTGCAACATATTTTTAACACGCAATAAGGCAGCGTTAAAACACGAAACAATAACCATTAAAACTAATTATTCAACCGCTCTTTTTTTATTATGAATTCCGACAACCAAAATTATTTGGGCATGTGTATAAAGGTGAAAAACTTTTACATCGCCAACAAAAACATCCTCGACTCTGCGCTAAAGATTAATAATCAATTTAATATTTTCTCATTAATGGCAGATAAATTAAACAATGAATTTGAGCATGCCATTGCCTACCCTAATCAGTACACCATGGAGAGGGCTAAAAAAAGGGCTGATTTAGAAAAGAATATTATCCATATCACTGATTCACTGAAAAATTACTATAAAAAATCCTCTAATACCAGTCAGTTTGAATCCATCGCCATTGCTAATGCGTCTATCAGTCAAATTAGCGAAGAGGAATTAATCAACCAGGCAACGGATTTACAAGAAATCGCCATTCCACTTGTAAAACAACTTGAAATACACGGCACCTCTAGTAAAGATTTACAGGATTTAAGCCATCATCTTACGCTTTTCGTACTTGTATTGCCAATGTATATGCATGCTATTGAAAGGCGTCAAAAAGCCCGTGAGGCCTTTGCAAAGACCCAGGCTGAAATCAACAATTTCTTTGACGACAAACTGGATCCGTTCATCAGGCTCTTTGACAACAGCACGAATAATATGGCCAAAGAATATGCTGAAGCGCGTCTAATAGATGATTTAAAACCTAATAAAAACCCTGATTATAGTGGGGTTACTAAAGGTGCAGGAATCAATAAAATCATTTCAATACCATATAACCCAAACCGTGAATTCAGGATGCAAGTAACGGGTGGAAATGCAATATGGGGCTTGGGCAATGAAATAGATGAAATAGCATACAGCAGACCCATTGCAGTTGGAGAAAACTTTAGTGTTAAAAGCAAAATTATTGGCTTAGAAGGCGATTGCTTACTTATCCAGAATATTGACTCTGTACAACCAATTAACTATAGGGTTTGGGTACTTGAAGGCTAACACCAATCACATTAAAAAAATAAGTATTCGCTTTTAATTATTTCACCTTATCCATTAACCAATGGGCTTTCAATGGTTTTACAAAATCACTGTAATCCGATAATTTTTGAATATTAGTATCAAAGAATAAAGTATCTTCATCTATTTCTCCTTCTTTAAATAATTGCTTTAATTTATTGTAGTGTGCCGTTTTAAATTCATAATCCTTCAAATAACCAATTTGCATTTTTTCAAAGAAATCTAAGTCTAACATCATCCCTGATTCTTTAAGGAAATGTACACTTTTATCAATACTGCAACCACTTGCCGTACTGTTCGACTCGTCCACCACGAGGGTTACAAAACGATCGTAAACAATATCGCAATCAGCCTTTAACTGTTTGTTATGGGCTGTCCATTCCACGCAAAATTGCCTTAATTTCCCAATCAATAGAGTATGTTCCTCCACAGTAAATTCTCTTGAGGCTTGGTAAACCCATACCTTAGATTCAGGCGAAAATGTTTCAAATGTCTTCATTCGTGTATTTGTGCTATAACTTTATCTACCTCTTTTATAATCTCGTTAATTTTATATTTCAACTCCCTACTCTCATTAGGCGATAATTTTGAATCTGAACCCAACTGGTCGGCAATGCGTTTGATTTTCAGTTGTTGCTCCATTTTTTTTATAGAATTATTCTGTATTTCGATTAATTGAGTGAGTCGTTTAATTGTGGATTCAAACTTCTTATTTTCCTCAAGTAATTTTTTATTCTGGACTTTTAGTGCAAGGATTTTCTCTTTAATCTTTAACAATCTATTGACTAACTGATCCATCTTATTTCCTGATAACTGCTTTTAAATTATCCTCAAATTGCTTGATAAGTTTTTGCATGACAGCATCTATCTCTTTATCATTCATTGTTTTTTCATCATCGTACAACTCAAAACTGATGCTGACAGATTTTTTATCATCCTCTAATGGTTTACCTTGATAAACATCAAAAACATTCATGCCCACTACATGCTTTAAATTTAATTTTTTAGCCAATGCTTGTATTTGCTTAAATTCAGTTTCCTTATCCAATACTAGGCTCAAATCTCTTTGCACAACCGGAAACTGTGGCAAGGATTTTAGTTGAAATAAGTTAGTTTTTACAAGATTAATTAATGCTTCCCAATTAATTGTTGCATAATATACACTGTCCTTGATATCGAACAATGCAAGTTCCTTGCGGTCCACTGTTTGAATGGTAGCTAATTTTAAGTCACCCCCAAAGGTACTGCAAATCCTGCTAACTACCGATTTTAAATAATAATAATCCGCAGGTTTTTGTTTGAGTTCCCAACTTTCTGCCGTTTGAAAGCCGGAGGTAAAAATAGCCAGTTGCTCTGTCTCAAAATATTGTCCATTGGCCTTAAGGTAGGTTTTTCCAAATTCATAGAAATGAGTATTTGCCTGTTTCCTATTTTTGTTATAAGCAATGGCTTCCAGCCCTGAGTAAAGCAAGGATTTTCGCATTACATTCATCTCGGAACTCAATGGATTGGCAACATAAACCAACTTTTCTTTTTCATGATAGTACTGATCGTTAGTCAATGAGTTCGTCATAATTTCAGTAAAACCCATTCCCCTCAATAAGTCAGCTACTTTATTACTTGTCAATCTTTCGTTAACGGATGATTTATAATTAAGCGACAAACGCATCTGTTGATTCAAGGGAATATGCTTAAACCCGTAAATTCTGATTAGTTCCTCAACCACATCTATCTCCCTGCAAACATCGCTTTTAAAAAGTGGTACTTCCAATTGCCAAGCGTCATGGTCTTTTGATACAATTTCAATTTCCAGACCTTTAAGTATCTGCTCAATATTTTCTTCAGGAATAATAAATCCACATACTTTCTGTACCATAGATTTCCTCAAAGTAACAGTGTAAGGTTTCAATTTTTCTGGGTAAACATCTACAAAAGCCGAAGCGATTTTTCCACCTGCAATTTCGCTGATAAGTGCCGTCACGCGCTCCAGTGCCACGATGGTCATTTCAGGGTCGGTACCCCTTTCAAACCTAAAGCCGGAATCTGTATTGATACCGTGGGTTTTTGCTCCCTTGCGCACAATATCGGCGCTAAAAAAGGCACTTTCCAGAAAAACACTTGTTGTCTCATTATTGACGCCACTATCCTTGCCTCCATAGACTCCCGCTATGCACATATCACTTTCCGCGTTGGATATCATTAGCTCATGCCCTTTCAGGGTATATTCTTTGCCATCCAAGGCCATAAATTTTCGGCTTTCTGTTGCCTTCTTTACAATGATTTCATCTCCTGCAATTTTTGTTAGGTCAAAGGCATGTAAGGGTTGCCCTAAATCGTGCATCACAAAGTTGGTGGCATCTACCACATTATTCACCGAGTTCAAGCCTATGCCTTTTAATTGAGCTTTTAGCCAGTCGGGGCTTTCTTTCACAGTAATACCAGTCATTATAACACCACTATACCTTGGACAAGCCGCATTATCTTCGATTTTAATTTTAAGCTGTTCTATGGTTCCTATTGTTGAAACTGACTGAACTGGTTTCTTTAAAGTTAGGTTCAAAACAGTTGCGAGTTCTCTCGCAACACCCAAGTGACTAGCAGCATCGCCGCGATTGGCAGTAAGACCAATTTCGAACACCACATCCGAGCTTACTTTAAAATAATCGGCCAATAATGAGCCTATTTCGAGGTTTTCAGGTAAGATTAACAAGCCTTCATGACTGGCACCCAACCCAATCTCATCTTCTGCACATAACATCCCTGCGCTTTCTTCGCCTCTTATTTTTGCATTCTTAATGGTAAAAGGCTCTCCTTTTGCAGGATAAATAACAGTGCCCACAGGTGCTACAATTACTTTCTGACCGGCAGCTACATTTGGGGCGCCACAAACAATAGAAAGCAATTCACCAGAGCCGGTATCCACTTTTGTCAAATTTAATTTATCTGCATTGGGATGCTTTTCGCAAGTCATTATTTTACCAACAACCAGGCCTTTCAAACCGCCTTTTACAGATTCTACAGCTTCATAATGTTCTACCTCTAAGCCGGTGCCTGTTAAAACCTGTTCAATTTCTTCAGGTGTAAGGGTAATGTCTATAAAGGTTTTAAGCCAGTTAAGTGAAATTTTCATGCAGACTGCGAAGATAATCCCAAATAATGAAACAATGGAATTACAACCATAATTTTTGCTTATTTTACGTTTTGGAAAACATCTGAAACAGCTATTTGCATTTCTGGAAAAAGGGGACTTTCAATAATATCCCCCTCTGAAAAAGGAGGCAAGCCAATATATTTTCCATCTTTTAAGGAATACACCAGAACATTTCTATCATTGGGCTGTATCATCCAATACTCCTTTACACCACTTTCCTCATACAACCAGAATTTGGTATGCATATCGTGTTTTGTATTGCCAGGCGACAGTATCTCCACCACCAAATCAGGTGCGCCATTGCACCCCTTATCATCCAGTTTTGCTAAATCACAAATAATGCAGAGATCGGGTTGCACAACTGTACTATCTCTTTTTCTTTTAATATCCTGTACAGGCAAGCGGACATCAAATGGGGCGTAATACAGCCTGCAAGGGTGGTTGATAAAGCACCCTTTTATATTAAAATATAAATTGCCAGATGTTTCCTGATGCCTAAGATTGGGGCCGGGACTCATTTTCAATAGCTTGCCCTTAATAAGTTCCACACGTTCTTCGAACTGCCAGCGCAGATAGTCGGCATAATTATAATATCCCCCGGGGTCGAGTTGGTTATATTCCAATATTGGTTCGTTTACTTCTTCCATCAGACAATTTAAATTGAGGAAATTTGGGTTATATCTCTAAAGCAAAAATATAGAAAATTCGCGGAAATTCAATTTTTCCGTTTCACACGCCAGTTTTTTGGGCATTCTTTCACTTACTACAAATCCTATTCCCTCATCACTATTTCCACTAACCACTAGCCACTAATTACTGAATACTAACCACTAGATGCCGTTCCCCGTTTCCTTTATCGTTATTGATTTGATTTGGTCGAAGATATGTGAAGCGTTCTAAAGCCACCTATTATTTTCGACCTTTGATTAAAAAGTATGGCAAGAAAATATTTACTAATCCTCATCATTTTTAGTGGTTTGAACATAGCGACTGCGCAAGTGCGGCAGTTCACTTTAAAACAATGCATTGACTATGCATGGCTAAATAATTTAGATATTAAGCAAAGTATGCTTAACAATGAATCCTCTGCCATTGATGTCAGGCAAAGCAAGGCAAACCTATTGCCGACTCTATCCGCAAGCGCTGGTCAGAATTACCAATTCGGCAGAACAATAGACAGGTTTACCAATACCTTTATCAACCAGACCATTCGTTCCAACAACTTCGGTTTAAATGCCGGCATCACCTTGTTTAATGGTTTTCAGAACCACAATAATATCAAGCAAAAAAGTTTTTTGCAAAAGGCTAATGAAGAAACACTGGAATATACCAAAAATCAAATTGCCCTTAGTATCTCGAGTGCCTTTCTTCAATCCATACAGGCCATAGAAACCATTAGCAATGCCGAGTTACAAATTGGCTCTACCCAACAGCGTATTGACAAAGCACAAAAGCAGGTAGATGCTGGTGTGGCAGATCTAAGCAACTTGCTGACCTTAAAAGCACAAATAGCCAACGAACAATTGACCTTGGTAAACGCGGTGAACAGTAAAAATGCCGCAATGCTTACTTTGAGGAATTTGATGCAATTACCCATTACAACAGATTTTGAAATTGATGTGCCGAATGTTGATGGTATTACTATGACAAAAGAAATTGTAGTGCTGGAGGTATATGAAACGGCGTTAAGTAATATGCCACAGATCAAATCTGCCATGCAACAAAATAATGCCGCCAAAGCCCAAACAAACATCGCTAAGGGCAACTTATCGCCTTCCATCTCACTATATGGAAGTTTAAGTACTGTCTATTCACAAAGTGCCAAAACTGTTACGCTTAATCCTAAACCCATAGGTGCGGAATTGATTGGTGTTACCCAGAATTCGTTGGACCCTGTGTACAGACCCATATACACTTATAACACGCAAACCATTAGTTTCAGCAACCAGTTAAAAAATAATGTTGGGCAAGGTGCAGGCGTAAGTTTCAGTTGGAATTTATTTTCGGGTTTCCAGGTACAGAACCAAATACAAAAAGCAAAGATCAACCAGTTGGTAAGTGATATGAATCTTCAAAAACAAAAAAACACATTGCTCAATGATATCAATACTGCAGTAAACAGTTACAATGCGGCAAAAGCAAGGTATGATGCTAATAAGAACAGTACAGAAGCGCAGAAAACAAGTCTGGAATATATCCAAAAAAGGTTTGACGCCGGTGTCTCCACATCCTTTGATTTCATTAATGCAAAGAACAGTTTTTTACAATCACAGTCCACTGAATTACAAGCCAAATATGAATTGGTCTTTAGAGCATTAATCATAGAATATTACAGGGGAAATACTATCACACTATAACATTATGACAAAAAGAAAAAAAATAATCATTACCATTTCAGTAGTCGTTGTATTGCTAATTGTGCTGGTAAAAATATCTGGTCCTAAAAATTTAGGGATTAAAATTGCTGTGGAGAAGATAGCCACACAAAATATTGTAGAGGAAGTAACTGCAAGCGGTACGATATACCCTGAAAGCGAAGTAAAAATAAGTCCCGATGTTTCCGGCGAAATCATCGACCTCTACGTGCATGAAGGAGATACCGTTGTGAAAGGTCAATTATTGGTAAGGATTAATCCTGACCTTTACCAGTCGCAACTCGACCAAGCCAAAGCAGGTTTGAATAATGCCAAAGCAAATTCTTCTAATATCCAGGCTCAATTAACCCGTACAAAAGCCAATGTAGAAATGCAAAGAAAAAACTTTGATAGGCAGAAAAAATTGTTTGCAGATAAGGTGATCAGTCAACAAGAATTCGATAATTCAGAAGCGCAGTACAAAATGGCACAGGCAGAACTCGAAGCAGGCGAAAAACAGGCTTTAGCTGCCGTTTACAATACCCAATCGGTGGAGGCAGGTGTAGAGCAGGCAGGTAAAAACTATGGCAGAACAAGCGTGCATGCCCCGGCGAATGGTGTCATAACAGGCTTAAACTCCAAAAAAGGCGAGCGCGTAGTAGGTACAGCCCAAATGGCAGGTACAGAAATGATGCGCATCTCCGACCTTAGCAGAATGGAAGTAAGAGTAGATGTAAACGAAAATGATATTGTACGCATAAAAGTAGGCGACACCGCAGGCATAGAAGTAGATGCCTATCAGGGTAAGACCTTTAAAGGCATAGTAACCCAAGTGGCCAATAGTGCTAAAAGCAGTTTAACAGCTTCTATTTCTACTGACCAAGTGACAAAATTTGAAGTAAAAATATTAATACTCAAAGAATCTTACGAACCCTTAATGTTAGAAAATGAGGGGCGCATGCCCTTCAGACCGGGCATGAGTGCCAGCGTGCATGTTTATACCAAAACAGAGAAGAATGTGCTAGCAGTTCCAGTTGCTTCGGTAACATTAAAAGAGAAGAAAGATAACGCTGAAGAAAAAGAAGAAATAGTCTTCATTGTCGAGAACGGCAAGGCCATTAAGCGCAAAGTAAAAACAGGCATACAAGATACCCGCTACATTAAAATTCTTGAAGGTGTAAAAGCCGGCGAGCAGGTAGTAGCAGCACCATTCGAGGCCATCAACAATAAACTCATAGATGGCGGTGGTGTGCAGATAGTAGAGAAAGAGAAGTTGTATGAGGTAAAGGAGAAGTAAGTAAGGGATAATTAAGTTATTGGTTAACTAGTTATTGGGCGGATTGTAGATAAGTAACCTTTTTACAAACGAATAAAGGTCATTGCGCCTTTATTGGTGTTTTCAGGTAACTATATACCTGTTAGACCATGTTAGGCAACTTGATGACTTTTGACCACTTGTAATAATTTTGTCATTTTTTTTTGATTTTTATAGATTCTATTGAATTATAATGGATAATTATTATTAATATGCGCACATTAATTGATAAATAATTGTCTGATTCTTAGAATATTTACTTAATCCATCTAATTATCAGCTATTTATATAATAATATTAGTTTATTTTACGTTATCTTTGAATAGGCAACTTTAATATATGTTAAATTATAAATTGTTTAAATGCTAACGCATCATTTTAATAGCGATTCAAGTGAAATAACTTTGGCTTATAAGTTAAAAGAGTATTTAATAGGAATACGAGCCATTTTAATCCAACCATTACAATGGTTTTCAAGTCAGATTGCAAAACGGATTGTTTTAGTTGGTGTTATAGTATTAATAGCAAGTTTATTAATTTTTGCAATTCCATTATCATTGTTTTTAGCTATTTACCTTCTTTTTAAGAATAGAGAAATAAAAAATGCTATAAAACAAGTTCCTAATTTACCTATTGGTGAGTTGCAAAAAATTCATTCAATTTTAGAAAACTCTGCAAAAGAAATAACTGAAAAATTACAAACAATGGAAAATTCAGATATGCAAAAAATCCCATTAAAGCTTAAACTAATTTTTTTTCCTTTAAAAATTGTATTTGCTCCATTTCTATGGACATTGGGATATAGTTTAAAAACTTCTTGGGAGTTTAAAAAGGCGGTTAAAGAGCAATTGAGAATAGATTTTATAAATATTGAAGAAGCGCTAGAGACCAATACTCCTATTTCCTTTTAATGACAAATTTCAAGATAGGAAATATAGTACTTGGAGATTTCCCATATACCGATTCTGAAGCATCCAAAAAGAGATTATTTGTAATTATCGCTATACCTCGCCCTTATTTGTGGGCATTAATGATTACTTCACAATTTTCGCATGATGATGGCTGTAAGTACGTTTTGTCTGATAAGGACATTGATTTTAAATTAAACAAGGATTCAATAATTTGCTTTAATGTTATTCAAACTATTAACCCAAAAGTATGTGAAAGGGTATTGGGAAATTTACTGCCAGAGTGTTTAGATAGGATAAAAGAATACGTTTCCGATATATTAAACCAATCTTAGCCCTTCCACTTTTTTTATACATCGTTAAAAATCCTATATTTGCCTAATAGCTATAATGAAGTTAAAGATTTTATTTTTATTCAGTTTCGTTCATTTTATTAATGCAAAGTCTCAAGGCAAAATGCTTTTAGGTCAGACTGTGTACACAGTTATATCTAAAAATCAAACTTGTATTATCAAAGAAAAAACAGACTCTAGCATTCTTATGGAATGCGATAGGATTACTAAGTATTATGCGTTTAATAAATTGGGTTTATGCAATTATGCTGTTTATACATATGCTTATTCAGCATCCCTTCAAACAAGCTTGATAAAAACAATGGATGGCAGCTACACGCCTTTTGGCAAAGATGTTTTTAAATGCAGACTAAAAAACGACCTTGTTACAAGTGTATGGCTGGGTAATGATGGGGAATTTTTTGAAATGTTTTTAGGTGATATAAATTGCGTAGATGGATTTATAACCATATTAGCAACTCAGTAAATAATTTAAACGCTTTATTAATATATGTATTTATAAAATTAAAAAAAATGTTAATAAGGTGTGCGTTTTTTTTAGACTATCTTAATTGCAGGGTATTAATTAATTACTATAATAAACGTCTTAATAGTTTGCGGATAAAGAAGTCAGAATGTCATTTGGGTTTTTAAATTTATTAAAAAAACGATTCAGGGATTCACCTTCCTCCGCCAATGATTCGAAATACCTGTTATGAGTTACACCACGTCTG
>JBBQIF010000012.1:0-16885 GCA_038324665.1 Bacteroidia bacterium | reverse complement strand
ATCGGGCTGGCTGCGGGCTTTTTCCTTAAAGGATGAAACGCGCTCCAGTTCACCTTTATAAGCATTCATGTTGAGGAACAGGTATAATTCAGTGGTTTCCGGTAGGTCGCTTTGCAAATAAAGGGTGCATTTTTCCGGATCCAAACCAAGGGCGATGTATTCTGCCAACACTCTTTTAGCAGAACTGTGTAAATCAGCTGGGGTAGGATGGGTAGTAAGGGAATGGAAATCAGCAATAAAGAAAAAGCAACGGTTTTCATCCTGCATACGAATAAAATTCTTTACCGCACCAAAATAATTTCCTAAATGTAATTTTCCTGTTGGCCTGATGCCGCTTACTACTATTTCCATTTTATTAAGGAATGCAAAAGTAAGGGTTCAATTTCATTCGTGCAATGATGATGAAATTAATTCACTGTAATAGCTATTATTAGCCAAAAGAGATTGATGGGTGCCATACTCCACAATTTCTCCTTTGCTCAATACCATAATATTGTCTGCATGCTTTATTGTTGACAGTCTATGCGCTATAACGATACTTGTTTTACCTCTCAATAAAGCAAGAGTGGCTTTCTGGAGGATTAATTCTGTTTCTGTATCCACGGATGAGGTGGCTTCGTCGAGTATTAGCAATGAAGGATTAAAAACCATTGCCCTTATAAAGGAAATCAGTTGTCTTTGGCCAAGTGAAAGGGTATTGCCCCGCTCCATTACTTTGTAGTCATATTCACCAGGCAACTGCTCAATAAAATGACTGGCACCTATTTCTTTAGCCGCCTGTCTTACGGCATCTTTAGTGATGTCATCTTGGTAAAGCCGGATATTGTCCATAATACTGCCACTAAATAGAAAAACATCTTGCAATACTACGGATATTTGTCGTCTTAAATGGTCAAGTTCATAGTGCTGTTGCAACTCATTATCTATTAATATTTCACCCTTGTTGATAGGGTATAGGCGGCTTAATAAATTTATAATAGATGATTTACCTGCTCCTGTGGCGCCAACGATTGCAAGCGATTTGCCCTTTTCGATTTTAAAGCTGATATCCTTTAGAACATATTGGTCATTATTATAGGCAAACCACACCTTCCGGAATTCTATTTGTCCGCCTATCTTTTTAATTAATTTACCTTCATTCTTATCAAGTATATCACTATCAAGCAGCTTGAAAATGCGTTCTGCGGCTACTATCCCCATTTGGATGTTATTGAACCTATCGGCCAAAACTCTAATGGGCCTGAAAAACATATGAATATAGAGAATAAAGGCTGTGATGGTGCCAAAGTCGAATAATTGTTGGCCTACAATCTGTCGGGTGCCCCACCAAACCAGTAAACCTAGTGACAATGAAGTTATAACCTCTATCACTGGAAAAAAAACGGAATAATACAATACACTTCTGTCATTGGCATTATAATGTTCCTTATTAATAGTGCTGAATTTAGTTGAAACAGTTTTCTCTCGATTGAAGATCTGTACCAGTTGCATACCAATTAAATGCTCCTGAACAAAAGAATTTAGATTGGCAACCGCAGTTCTTACATCTTCGAAAGCAGCTTTTACTCTTATTCTGAAAATATGTGAGGCATAAAATAAAAGAGGTAATACACTGAGAGAAACAAGCGTTAATTTCCAGTCTATTATTAACATGAAAGCAGTTATCGTGATGATTTGCAAAATATCGCCAACAATCGTAATAATGCCCTCTGCGAACAATTCTGCAAGGGTTTCGATATCTGTTACCGCCCTTGTTACCATTGTGCCGACAGGGGTCTTGTCATAATAGGAAAGTTTGCTACCTATAAGGTGATTAAAAACTTTTAACCTCAATTTTTTCAATACACTTTGTGCAATCCAACCGGTGATATATTCATTAAAAAATTGTAAAACACTGCTGAATATGATAAGGACTAGAATAATGAAGCAGATAAAAACCAAGCCTTTCAAATCGCCTACTCCTGCATATTCATTAATTGCTTTTTCAATCAACCATGGACGAATAGGGGAAAGCAAGGCCAGCAGGACAGTTGTTGAAAAGGCAATCCATATCTTTCTTTTAAAATCAGAAGCCAACAAAATGACTTTTTTAAGAATTGAAAAATTAATCGTTTGTGCTTGGGTATGCTGTTGCGGACTTGACATTAAAGGCAGGTGCGAAAATAGAATTTTTAAATCATTTCACGGTTTTTAATCGGTAAAATTGATTAAGAATTACTTACATATCGTTTTTAATATTTATAAGAGTGAATATTTGGCATAAGTATTGAAAACTTTATAGTTCAATTTATGGAATTTAATAAAAATATCCTGTTTGCAGGTAGGATGGAAGGTGATGATACAGAAGGCGGGGACCTATTTCCTCTTTTTTCACAACAAGAAGAAAATGAAAGTAATAAACAGGTGGTACCAGAAAGTCTGCCAATATTACCGATTCGCAATACCGTGTTGTTCCCGGGTGTCGTATTTCCTATTACAGTTGGCAGAGATAAATCAATCAAATTAATTAAAGATGCGAATAAAGGTGATAAAACCATTGGTGTTTTTTCACAGATAAATCCCAATACCGAAGAACCAGAACTGAAAGACCTACATACGATTGGTACCATGGCACAAATTATTAAGATTTTGAGGATGCCAGACGGGAACACAACAGTAATTATCCAAGGAAAAAGAAAGATTAGACTAGGTGAAGAAATTAGCAATGAACCTTATCTTAGGGCAAAAGTAACAGCAATAGAAATAAAGGAAGAGAAAAGTGATAAGGAATTGAAGGCCCTTATAAGCAATATCAAGGATACAGCGACAGAAAATATACAGCTTTCACCGAATATTCCTAGTGAAGCAAGTTTTGCATTGAAAAATATTGATAGCGATAATTTTTTAGTGAGTTTCATTGCGTCTAACCTGAATATTCCCGTTGAAGACAAACAGGTTATTTTAAATGCAGAAACTTTAAAAGACAGAGCAAATTTGGTATTTGAACACCTTTTCAAGGAAAACCAGATGCTACAACTTAAGGACCAAATTCAAAGTAAGGTGAAGGTAGATCTTGATAAACAACAAAAGGAATACTTTTTACACCAACAAATCCGTGCAATACAGGAAGAATTAGGACAGGAGAGTCCTGATAAGGAAATTGATAGTCTCAGAGACAGAGGTAAAAAGAAAAAATGGGCAAAAGATATCAATGAAGCCTTCAACAAGGAACTCGATAAACTGATGCGGATGAACCCTGCAAGCCCGGATTATTCTGTTAGTCTCAATTATGCACAAACCATTTTGGAATTGCCATGGGGAGATTATACCAAAGATAATTTAAACTTGAAGAAGGCGCAGAAAGTGCTTGACGCTGACCATTTCGGCCTTGAAAAAGTAAAACAAAGGATACTTGAATATTTGGCAGTCATTAAATTGAAGGGAGATTTAAAAAGTCCTATCATTTGTCTATATGGCCCTCCCGGAGTTGGTAAAACATCCTTGGGTAAAAGCATTGCGAGAGCTTTAGGTAGGAAATATGTGCGCGTGTCATTAGGGGGATTGCATGATGAGGCTGAAATTAGAGGGCATAGGAAAACCTATATTGGTGCTATGCCAGGCAGGATTATACAGAATTTGAAAAAAGTTAAATCAGGGAACCCTGTATTTGTATTGGATGAAATAGATAAAGTTGGCAATGATTTTAGGGGAGATCCATCATCAGCATTACTTGAAGTGCTAGATCCAGAACAAAACACCACATTCCACGATAATTATCTGGAATTGGATTACGATTTAAGTAAAGTAATGTTCATTGCTACTGCGAATTCCCTGGATAGTATTCAACCGGCCCTATTAGATAGGATGGAAATAATAGAACTGAGTGGATATACAGTAGAAGAAAAAATTCAGATAGCCCAAAAATATTTAATCCCGAAACAGCGCCAGATGCATGGTGTAAAGGTAAATCAATTCAAAATGGGTGACGATGTTTTAGAAAGCGTAATTGAGGAATATACACGTGAAAGTGGTGTAAGGAACTTGGAAAAGAAAATTGCTTCGCTAGTTAGGCATAAAGCGATGTTAATCGCCTCTGACGTTGAACAGGAAAATACCATTACAATTTCTGAAATGCAGAAAATATTGGGTGCCGAAAAGATGGATAAGGAAATATACCAAGACAATGAAACTGCGGGTGTTGTAACAGGCCTTGCTTGGAGCCCGGTAGGAGGTAGTATTCTTTTTGTTGAATCTACACTTACACGAGGTAAGGGTGGCATGACCTTAACAGGAAAATTGGGCGATGTGATGAAAGAAAGTGCAACTACTGCCATGACTTTCCTTAAAGCAAATGCGGATTATTTGAATATAAATTATAAAGTGTTTAATCAATGGGATGCCCACATTCACTTCCCTGCAGGTGCTATTCCTAAAGATGGACCAAGTGCGGGTATAACCATATTAACCTCACTAGCTTCTTTATATACCCAGCGGAAAGTAAAACCTTTTTTAGCGATGACGGGCGAGATAACATTAAGAGGAAGGGTATTGCCTGTTGGAGGTATCAAGGAAAAGATACTTGCGGCTAAGCGGGCAGGTATCACTGAAATAATTATGTGCCATGAAAATAAAAAGGATGTGGAGGATATTCCACAGCAATACCTAAAAGGCGTAAAATTCCATTATGTGGGCAAGATGCTGGAGGTTTTAGACCTTGCGCTCATGAATGAAAAAGTTGCGAAACCTTTGAATATGGAAATATTGAAAGAGGAGAAGAACTAATTTGACAAAATCATGCCAAGTGATTTGGTGATTTGACTCCCTGAGACAATTTCAGGAAGACAGTTAATTTGATGATTAAGAAGACTTTGCCAATTGCCAATTTAAATATTGCCAATTGGTTACATATTTCCTTCAAGGTAATCTGTCATATTATCCCAGTAAAACTGGTGCCAGCCGCTTTCCAGAGCCTCATATTTATCCGCAGGTACACCTGTTTGGGTAAAGGTTAATCGGGTGCCATTTTCTGTAGGTTCAAAAATGAAAGTGCAGAAGGAATAATGGTCTTCCGGCCAACCATCTTCGGCAAATTGCCATGCCTGTACAATCTTTTTGCCGTCAACCAACTCAATATTATAACCTTGACAGTAGCCTTCAAAAACATCAAATTCCCCATCAATCTCCCTTGACATGGTGGCTTCGCTACCGGTAATTTCACTGTGCAGATCCTGATCCATGATGAGTTCATAAACTTCTTTTGGTGGAGCATTAAACTCAATCACTTGGTGGATGTCTTTTGTTTCCATTTTGATTTTATAAATAATGGTTATTATTCTTTACAAACATAGCACAATTACAGATATATTTAAAAATTTATGAATAAAAAAAGCCCTGACTGTATAGGTCAAGGCTTTTCTATAAAAATAAAATGATTAATATTTAATAATCTTTTGGTTCTGGATATTAGCACCAGTTGTTGAATCATTAAAACGCAAGGTGTAAATCCCATTTTCAAGGCTTGAAACATCAACAGAAGCACCATTGCTAACTTTTTGGGTATTCACCAACTTGCCATTCAGATCAAAAATGGATAAGTAGGCAGTAGTTGAAACTGGAATAGATACAGTAAAAGTGGTATGGCATGGATTAGGATATGCGTATAAAGTTGCTGCCGCAACGGTTGAAGTCACCTTGCTTATTTTTGGCTTTGTTTGAAGCCAGTCAACACTAGAGGTGGTGGTATCCCGGGGTGAAAAAGAATAGGTAACCAAAGGAAAACCTACGCTTGCATCATTTGTCCAGAATTGGTGCGAGTAGCTTGTATCTGCTGTAAAATTGCCCATGCCTAAAGAATTAAGCAAATTAGCCGGAACACCAATCCAGAAACCACTTGTTTTCATATCTACCTTAATTGTATTGATATCCGTTGCGGTTTGTTTAAGTACATTATAGGTGCCGAGTGGTGTGGTTAAGCTACCCCAGCCATCTATTATGGAAGTTGAATTCTGATTAAGTTTTAACCGTATAGAATCAATAAATGGGTAAGGCCCAGTAGAATCAAGGTCCTTTCCTATATAGATTTGTTGTAAGGGTGTGGTCGTACTTCCTGCAAAAGTAGTGTTAAAGGTTGAAGGAAATGAAATAATAGTCGTACTTATATTAGTGATATTCTCTATACCGTTGGAAATTGAATAATCTCCTACCACTTTCAATCCATTATTGTCAATACTTAAATAGGTACAAGCACTGTCATTAGACGAATAGACAAGACCCAGATTGGCATTGGGGAAATTAGAGTGCCCTATAAACCATCCCGGGTCACCAAATTTAAGGGTATCTTTTGATGATGCTTGTAAAGTAGAAAGGTTCCAGGTTTTGTTGGCGCCACCAGATAATATTGTAATTCCATTATCGTCCGTTGCCTGAGTTAAAATTTGACCCGAAACAATCAGATGACTCCTGTTAATTGTTATCTGTGCAGATAAATTAATGACCATAGCCAATGTTGCAGCTATAAGTATCGTTTTTTTCATGATGTTGTAAAATTTATAATATTATATTAGCAAATATGGTGCCTCAAATACTAATATTTTATAATTTTCTGAGTATGAATTATTTCTCCGGTCGATGAGTCCATATATCTTAAAATATATAGCCCGTTTTCACATTTAGAAATATCAATAGTTGAACCATTTTCAACAGCAACTCCCTCCACTATTTTACCATTCAAATCAAAAATGGTTAAGTTAGCTTTTACTGAAGCAGGGAGGGCTACAGTTAAAATAGAATGGCAAGGATTTGGAAAAGAGGATACATTTTTTAATTGGTTTATTTTTGAAATACTGCTAGCTTGTAATTTTGTTTGTGTCCATGTAACACTTCCTATATTTTTATCACCCTCGGAATAATAATAATTGACAACAGGCATGCCTACATTTGCATCATTGGTCCAGAACGATACAGTATAAGTAGTATCTGGTTTACTGCCCCATCCAAGTATCTTTAAAACATTTGCAGGTACCTTTTTCCAGCTTCCATTTGTATACATCTTAACATTACTGATGGTGGAAATTGTTCTGTAATTCTGCCGAAGACATGAAAAGTTGCCCAAAGGCGTTTTAATTGTCCCATATCCATCAATAACTGAAAGCCCATTGTCTGTGTTTGTATAACTCATCGAATCAATGAAAGGTGCCGGACCGGAACCATCGGGATCATTACCAAATTCAAAATTACCCGAATTATTAACTGAGGTAGCCATAAAAGTGGTGTTATTTGTAGAAGGAAATGATATCAATTTTGAATTCGTCTTGGAGATATTAATATTGCCGTTATATACCTCGTATGTTCCTAAATATGAGTATGCTGTGTCACTTAAGGAGTAATAATCATAAGAACTGTCATATCCAATGTATGTGGATGCTAAATTGGCTCCAGGGAAATTAGAATGGCCCAAGTACCATTGAGACTGGCCAAAACTAATACTGTCGGTAAAATCTGCTAAAAGAGTAGTAAAATCCCATACTTTGTTAGCACCTCCCGTTGTAATAGGATAGATGGTAGTATTATCATAAGCCTGCACCGTGAGTTGGCCTGTTGAAATAATATTGCTTTTGTTAACAGTAATTTGTGCAGTTATATCAACTGCTATTGCAAATAATGCAATTGAGAAAAGTATTGATTTTTTCATGATTATAAATATATATAGGATAAATCGTGAGAGTGTCTTAAAAGTTACACATAAGACAAAATTTGTAAATAAAATGTTGCATTAAGCAGAAACAAAACCAAAATTAAATTTAAATCAGCAAAATATTCAGAATACCCAATACAATGAGCACCTTGTAAATGAGGTTTATCCCAGCGAATTTTTGCAGTTTTAGCAAATAGATATTCAGGATAATGAATGCAAGGCAGATAATAAGATAATAATTGCCTTGGTTCAGGCCATAAAAAGCAAGGATGCTTAATCCGCAAAAAAAGGATAATGCCATAATAAACAAGCTGAAATAATGAGCTTTTTCAAGCCCCAGCATTACTGGAATGGATGTTATATTAATGGCCTTATCACCATTGTAATTTTGAAATTGCTTTATTAATTCGCGGCTATAAACAAGACTCATAAAAAACACGCCATAAATGAAAATAAAAGAATAAAATTTGTAAAAATGCAATACGATAGCGAAGAATGATGTAACGCTTAAAATGGAAGCTGCAAATTCTTTAATAAAGGGCATCCTTTGCAGTTTATGTGAATATATCCATAATGCCAATATAAAGCAGCAGAAAAAAATGCCAATTTTAATTGAGGCGCTGAAAGCAATTAAAATGGAAAGGAGATTAAAAATAATGTATAAATTAAGGGTAGTGCTCTTGCTAATAATCCTGTTGAAAAGCGTTAGATGTGGTCTGTTAATTAGGTCTTTCTCAAAATCATAAAAATTATTGATTATAAATCCAGATGCAATACTAAATATTGAGGCCAAAACAATAGCATGCAATTTAATATCAGTCAATAATTGAGTGCCACTTTGCCCGGAATGTAAAAGAATCGCGTAAGCAGAGAGATACTGCGCTATGATGGTTAAAAGTATATTATACCAGCGTACAGTGGACAATAAAGCAACCAACTTCAATGCTAAAGGTTTTTGGGTGACCAAATTAGCAGGTGCTGACATAGGAAATTAAAATTTGTAGATAACCTGCAGATTCTGGCCCTTGAGTTTTGTCTGTGCCTTTTCGTAGTTTTCAGTAAAACCAAGTATAAAGCCACCGCCACCACTTCCGCACAATTTCAAATAATAACTGTTGGAATCAATCCCTTCTTTCCATAATTTCTTGAAGTTCTCAGGTATCATGGGACTGAAATTATCGTATACCAATTGTGATAAATTTTTCAAAGATTTAAACAATGGTTTAAAGTCTTTCTTCAAGAATGCTTCAATACACTCATCATTGTATTTTTTAAACTGGTGTTTGATGATATTCCTGAATCCTTCACTTTTACATTTTTCAAGGAAGATGGAAACCATATTGTGCGTCTGTCCTGGTGAACCGGAATTTAACAGAAAAATTGCCCCTTTACCCAAGGCATTAGGTTCTGGTAAACCAACAGTGTCCAAATCAGTTTTTGATTTAATAAGGATAGGAATATTCAAATAACAGATTAATGGGTCTAAACCTGAGCTTTTGCCATGGAAAAATGACTCAAGTGTGCTGAAAATTTGCTTAAGTTTAAGAATCTCATCTCCTGACTGCTGTTTGGCAATCAAGATTTTATCAGTGCAATATTTGTCATATACTGAAGCTACCAATGCGCCTGAACTGCCAACGCCAAATCCCTGTGGAATACTGCTGTCAAAATAAAGTCCTTTGTCCAAATCTGATTTTAAGCTATCCAGATCAATGGCACAGGGTAATTCTTCCTGTAGTTTCAAGGTCACCAAAAATTCATAAAACGAATGGATGTCATCATTAGAATTTTCAGAATAATCATCTTGTATTCCACCAATTTTTAATGCACCCTTGAATTGGTTATATGGGATTGATAAACCCATAGAATCCTCAATAATTCCATATTCACCGAATAATAAAATCTTGGAGTAAAATAATGATTGTTTAAGCATTGTTGTTTTTTACAGGACCTTTCCCAATTGCGTTGCGAAAATACAACCCATTTTGACAATAACCTACGAGTTCATTCTTCACAAAGTTTTGCACCTGTTCATTATGTTCGGCAGTATTAATCAGATGAACGTTTGCACCCGCATCTAGCGTAAATAACAAATGAAGTCCAGTTTGGTTTCTAAAATCCCATATTTTTTCGAGAACAGCCAATGTATTGGGTTTCATAAGGATAAATGGAGTTGGAGAAGTCATCATTAGGGAATGAAGCATTAAAGCCTCATATTCAACAACTTGTATAAATGAATTAATATCGCCAGAACTTAAAATTGACAATAGTTTTCCCGTATTTTCGGAAGCAATTTTATACCTCATTTCTGCGAATGGATGTTCCTTCAATAGAGCATGCCCTTGTGTGCTGGAAACGGACTTTTTGCCTTTTTCAATGATTAATATGGTGTCTTGAAGCGAATTATAAATTGGGTGTATTTGAGAATCTATATTAACCGCAAATTCATCCGAACTATTCGACAGAAAGGGAGTTTTCCCCCACAGATTGTAGCCACCATACACGCTCCTGCATGCGCTACCTGAGCCTATTCTTGCCCATTCGGATACAGTTTTATAAAAATCGGGCATGGTAGTGCCGCTTATTTCTTCGTGTAACGAGCATAAACATAATGCCAATGCACTGAAGGCAGAGGCAGAGGAGGCAATGCCGCTGCTATGGGGAAAGGTATTGGAGGAGTGAATCACCAAATGGTAATTTTTTAACCATTCAAAATTATTTGCCGCCTTTTCCAACCATGCTTTTATTTTTAATGAAAAGGAGAGGTTTATTTCATTTTCAAAATAAAAATCCAGTGAAATGATGTTGTGATCAGTCCTGACTGCCTCAATATGAGTGGTTGTGAGTGCATTATCAAGTGTAAAACTGATGGAGGGATTGGCTGGCATTTGTAAGCCTTTTTTCCCCCAATATTTGACGAGAGCAATATTGGAAGGGCTCTGCCAGCTTACTTTTAATCTTTTAGCTGTAATTTCCATCAGTCTGTTTTTATCATTTCGTTAAAAGGTACAATCCGTGTAAATCCCTTGTTGTAAAAATAAGCTAATGTGTTTTCACCGGTAGCCATAATATAATCGCCTCCCCAGGCACCCAAGCTTTTAATGGTACCTTTAAAATCATGAAACAAGGTCTGCTTTGGGGAAGGTTTTGCAAGTGCAGAACTCACTTCCTCTTCCGCAATTTCAAGCAAAAGACAAAATTCAAAATAATCTGTCGTGTGCGACAACAACTTGCTAACCCGTGTAAGTTCTTCAATTTGTCTTAAAGAAAACTGAGGGAGGGAATTAAACTTTTCAATTTCAATCCTGCTATTTTGCTTGCGATTTAAATGAATAAAAAACAATTTGTCGTTAAAATTCTTTTTCCAGTGAAACACTTCAATCGTTGGCGACTGATGATTCACTTGATAGAGGAGGGGTTGCTGGAACTGAGCCACGGCCACATCGAAGCCACTTCCTTTGAAGGCATTGAAATGCAATTTAAAAGGGTCCACATTGGCCCATTGAGCAATATTATTGGTTAAGGTGGAACTACTGCCCAAGCCATCATCTTTGGCAAATTCCAATTTTGTTTCAATTTTATAACTTCCCATTTCATTTAAGAAGTAAGGATTTAGCGCTTTCGCAGTAATTAGAAAACGGATAAGTTGTATGGAAACAGAAGGGTCTGTGGATTCAATAACATTAAAATGGGGTAGACCAATTTCTGCCGAATACCAACATTCTCCTTTTTCATCAAAACTTTGCCAGTGAATAACAGGCTCACCTTTGCTATTTAGCAACTCTACTGTTAGTGACTGGCCTTTAAGAGTTGGCAGTGCTAATGCTGTAGCGCCTTGTAAAACGGCATATTCACCACATAACATTAATTTTCCGCAACTGTAAAAGGTTTGAATCAAGTGATTGTTATTATTTGATTTTGACTTCGGGAACCTCTATTCCACGTAATTTACAAAATATTTCTACTGCCGCACTGTGACTTACTATTTTATCCTTAAAATAATTCACAATGGAGGATTTTTCAGCTTCGGTGGCCTCAAGCTGGTTTAATATATTCAACAAATGCATTTTCATGTGACCTTTCTGGATACCCGAAGTTACCAGTGATCGCAGAGCTGAGAAATTCTGAGATAAGCCTGCTACAGCGGCTATTTTCATCAATTCATGTGCATCAGGATTTCCAAGCATCCTCAATGCAAATTTCACCATAGGATGCAAGCCTGTAAGACCGCCAACAGTACCAAGGGCTAATGGTACCTCCATCCAAAAATGAAATTCACCATTCCTTATTTCTGCTTTCGATAGACTTCTGTACTGGCCTGAACGAGATGCATAAGTATGTGCACATGCTTCAACAGCTCTGAAATCGTTACCAGTTGCTATTACGACACTGTCAATGCCGTTCATAATACCTTTGTTATGGGTAGTTGCTCTATAGGGTTCTATATCTGCAATTCTTACCGCCCTGCAAAATTTCTCTGCAAATTCTTTTCCAGAAATTCCATCCTCATTAAGGTCTTCAAGTTTTGCACTTACTTCCGCTCGCACAAGGCAATTAGGCGTATAATTACTTAAAATACACATCACAATTTGTATTTGCCTTTCATTCAATTCCAGTAAAGGAGTCATTTCAATTTCTGACTTTAGGATATTGGAAAATTCCTCAAGTACAGAATTGATAAAATTGGCGCCCATGCTGTCACAAGTATCAAAGGTGGCCTTTAACTGATAATATCCCGGTTCCTCTGTTGATTTATCAATTAATTCAATACTCAAAATGCCACCACCGCGCAATTGCATATTCTTGGTAATATGATTGGTACCTGTATAAAACTTATCTTTTATTGAATTAAAAAATGCTAGCAGTTTTAAACTATCCTTCCCATTCCAAATAAAGTGAACATGTCCTATTTTTTCTGTTGCCAGAATGCTTGTTTTAAATCCACCTCTTTCAAGCCAGAAGTTGGCACCTTTAGAAGCTGCTGCAACTATCGAACTTTCTTCGATTGCCATTGGGATACAATAGTCGATGCCATCTATTTTGAAATTAGGGGCTACTCCAAAGGGTAAATAAAAATTGGTAAGCGTATTTTCAATAAATTCATCATGCAATTTTTGTGACGCCTTATCTGTATGCCAATAGCTTTTAAAAAAATCAACAGCTTTTTCATCACCATCAAGATAATTGGCGACTACCCATTCTATCTTGGCTTCTTTGCTTAATTTTGAAAATCCTTTAATTGTAGGCATTTAAATTTATTCTTCTTTTAAACTCAAATATTGATAACAAGTTTGCAATCCTTTTTTCTGCAATTCACAATAGGATTTCAGGTTTTCGTAATCTCCTGTTGCATGTTTAAGAAATGCGGAAGCTTGTGCATAAATAGCATTTGTATTGGCTTTCTTTATTAAGTAATAACCATCCAGAAATGTCTTAATACCTCCACTGATTATGAGGTTTTGGCACAATGCCTTATTTCCCAACTCATACATGGCAGTATTTGCAAAATCGACCATTTCATTTGCAGAATGGCCAATTTGAGCAATGGGCAATAATTCTTCTTTTATGTTTTCTTGTCGCCTTAATAATTCCAATTTAGCGAAATTAGTACCACCATGAGCACCAAATTCAATCGCTTCGATAGGTAATTGCAATAATTCTATGAATGATTTTGGTCCAAACCCCTGACCCACTTCCTTTACTATAACTTTATAATTGGCCTTATCTAATAGTCTTTTTATCGTAACAATTGGTGGATGTTTAATATTGTCACCTTCTTTTTGCAGCCATTCTTGCAAAGGATTGATATGTATGATAAGTCCATCGGCATTAAGTTTGTCAATTAATTCAGTGATTAAGTATAACTGATTGTCTTCAACCAAAGCCTCAACTTGCGCTATACCAAGATTGGCGAATAAAGGTAAATCATTGCCCAAGAATTGACGCACGTTGAAATCATCAAAATATTTATTGTCCTTTAAGATAATACGACAACTCCCGAGTCCCATACCCATACCAAACTCAGCACAAGCACGAGCTAAATTCCTGTTAATCAATCCTGCTTTTTCTGTCCCACCAGTCATGCTACTCACCCATAAAGGCAGTTTAAGCAGTTTGCCAGCAATGTTTTTTATTGGAATTGTAAGCTCATTAGGATGGGCATTAAGAAAAGGTTCGTAAAAAAACCTGGAATCTACAGAATCGGTCTGCGACAGAAATGCTAAATCAATATGATCTTTTTTGCGGTTAGAAGTTTGATTTGTTTCCAAAGATTATCTGGTGTCAGTTATTACGGGCAAAAATAAGGTTTTGTTAATTAACCACACTTTTTTGTATTAAAAAGGCGGTTTTTCCATTGGGAAAACCGCCTTTTTAATTGTAATTACAATTGTTAAATTCTTGCTTGTAATAGCATGGTGTCATCAATGCGTTTCTCAGCAAGCTTAATAGCAGCTAATTGTGTATTTATTTTATCTTCGTCTGACTTAGCATAAATATTAAGTACCGTGTTATAAATATTCTCTGTCTGTGCCAAAGCGATTTCCCTTACATATCCATTATATTCACTATAGACATTGATTAAACCACCAGCATTGATAAGGAAATCAGGAGCATAAAAAATCCCTTTTGCCCTTATCATATCTCCATGAATTATTTCGTCTTCAAGTTGATTGTTAGCAGCTCCTGCAACAATCTGACATTTTAATTTAGCGATATTTTCAGTATTAAGGATTGCACCTAAAGCACATGGGGCAAAAATATCTACGTCCTGCTCAAAAATATCATTAGGCTTAACGATAGTAGCTTTGTATTTTTCGGCAGCTATTTTAGGGCCATTTTCAAAAATATCCGCAACAGTAATAATAGCACCATCTTTATGAAGCATCTCAATCAAATGTAGCCCAACTTTTCCGGCACCTTGAACCGCAATTTTCTTACCAGCAAGACTATCGTTTCCGTATGCTTTTTTTGCACTGGCCTTAATTCCCATATATACGCCATAAGCTGTTACAGGACTTGGGTCGCCGCCGCCACCCATAATTTCTGGTAAACCTACAACGTGGTCTGTTTCCATGGCTACATATTCCATGTCTTTTGTTGTAGTGCCAACATCTTCTGCAGTGACATATTTGCCTCCGAGGTTTTCAACATACCTTCCAAATTTACGCATCAGGTGTTCTGATTTGTCTTTCGCCGGATCTCCAATAATGACAGCTTTAGCTCCCCCAAGGTTAAGGCCACTAATGGAAGCTTTATAAGTCATGCCCCTTGAAAGGCGCAATGCGTCTTTAATAGCTTCTGCCTCAGTCCCATATTTCCACATACGTGTACCTCCAAGCCCCGGACCTAAAACGGTATTGTGAATAGCGATAATCGCTTTTAAACCTGTATGGTTGTCTTGGCAAATTAAAACCTGTTCATGGTCGAATCTGGCAACTTTTGTAAACAGATCAAATTGAGTATCGTTTGTTGAAGCATTGGCTTGGTTCATAAATTGAAATAATTAATTTTTTACGGCTGCAAAAGTAATCAATTATTGAATTAATCTAATAATCCGTGCAAAAATAAAAATTCGTCTCGTTGACCGTTAGGAAGTAAATCGATGGCAAAAAGGAGATGAGGGGCATTATGTAATGGTGTGTAACCAATAAAGGAAAAATTAGGTTACACGGCTTTTTTTCCTATTTTTGTTCAATTAATTTGTATAATAATTTGAGTTTGAAAGGTCATTTTTTCTTGTTATTCCTATCCTTCCTAATTTTACCAAAATTAAGCGCACAATTCCCTTATTTTAAGAATTATTCTATTAACGATGGCCTTGCATCAAATAAAATATATAATATCATTGAGGATAGGTATGGTTTTATCTGGATATGCACAGATCAGGGTGTTAACAGATTTGACGGTGTAGGATTTACAAGTTTTACAACCAAAAACGGATTGCCGGACAATGATGTTTTAAGTTTATTTGAAGATAATAGGGGCAGGATTTGGTTCAATGGCTTTAGTACTGAACCCTGTTTTTATTTTAATGGTAAAATTTATAATTCGGATAATGATTCTTTCCTCAGGAGAATAAAAAAATATAAGGAACCTGGCATGTGCCTTTCTTTCATTGTACAATACAATAATTCCATAGCATTTTATATTTTAGAAAACGGTAAGCCGCGAATAATAGGTAAGGAGATTGAAGATATTGAATTTAGGCGAGACGAGAGTAAGACACTCACTGCTGATTTCCAATGTGTACTTATTATAAAAGGAATTGAATATGAAATCTATTCCCCTTTAGGAAAATTGCAATGGGCAAAAAACGAGGCGGCAAGGATAACGAATATCCAATATATTGCACGCCAATCTAATTATACCAAAGCAATGGATCACAACGTTTGTTGGCTGAACCAGAATTTGAATATTATTGTACAAATCAATACAACCAATAACGATTCGAATAATATCAAACTAAGACGACCATATAAAGATATGTTTATTGGGAAGAACTGTATCGCTTTAACAGGGGATAGCTTTTATACTTTATATAACCACGAATTAACCAAAGAAATTGAAACTGTAAAACTGCCATTTAGTTATGAAAGAATACATGTAGACAAGAAAGGTAATAAGTGGTTCGGAAGTTTTGACAATGGCATGTACTTTATAAAAAAAAATGCACCAATAATGTACAATCTTCCAAAAGACAAGGAGAGGGGCATACTTTCATTATGGACTTCATCCAATATCCTGTTTTTTGGGACTGAGAAAAATGGATTATTATCAATAGACACTTCAGGGTCGTTTAAGGAAGTCGTAAAAATTCCGAACATGAACAGAGTAAGAGGGTATGCTTCGAATGACTTTTATAAAATATTAGGAACTGACAATGGATTGTATTTAATCAACAAAAATTATTCAGGTATTAGGAAGATATCAAAAATTTCTGTCAAGGATGTTGAAATAAGTGAAAATAAGGAAATATTGGTTGGATTTTCCTTTAATTCTGCCATACTGAAAAATAACATAAATGATACGCTTACCTTGCTAGATAATATTAAATCGACGGCAATATGCAGGTATAATGAAAATGAAATATGGATCGGTGGCGTTAATGGCATTAGAAAGAATATTAAAATAGGATCTCAATATTTTTCTACTGAATTAAAATTAAATAAGCATATTGACAACAGCAGGATAGTTGATATAAAAAAGGATAAA
>JBBQIF010000011.1:0-16969 GCA_038324665.1 Bacteroidia bacterium | reverse complement strand
CAGATATAGGAATGAAAGGTTTGGGGGTTCAAATTATTAAAAACGACTTTGATTTAACACAATATTTAAAGAGCAGTTTCGACAACTTTTTGATTCAGGAACTTATAAATTACCCTAAAGAAATCGGAATTTTTTATTGTCGAATACCGGGTAAAACTACTGGTCAAATAACAGGAATTGTTTCTAAGGATTTCCTCTCTGTTAAAGGCAACGGAACAGCGTCCATTTTGCAACTAATTAATTCCAACTATAGAAGTTTTTTTCAACTTCGTACCTTAAAAAAAACGTATGGTAAATTTTTAAACACGATTTTACAGGATGGTGAGACTTTTGTATTGGTACCGTATGGGAGTCACACCCGTGGATCTAAATTTACAGATATTACAGATAAGGCAACTTTAGAACTTGAACAATTAATAGATACAATTTGTCAGAAAATTGACGGATTCTATTACGGCAGACTAGACATCATGTATTCTACTTTGGAAAAGCTAAGTAAAGGTGAAGAATTTGCTATTATTGAAATAAATGGTGCTGGTAGCGAACCAACGCATATTTATGACCCTTCACATTCTATATTTTTCGCATGGAAAGAAATAATTAAACATTGGTGGTTACTTTACAAAGTCAGTTCTATTAACTTCAGTAAAGGACACCCCTATCTCAATTTTAATGATGGAAGGAGAATGCTAAAAGCCAACAGCGTCTTAGAGCATAAGTTAAAATCGCTCTATTTATGAACAAATTTCCTTATTTTTTATTGATTTTAAGTTATTTAATATCTGCTCATTTAAACGCACAAACTGTAAGCTACAAAACGCATTATCTTGGGATTTCTTGTCAAGTATATCCCGCTGGAATTATTGCGTCAATGCATACAGAATTTTTTAGAAATATGCACTCATCCATTTATTTAAGATTAGGTGGAAATTTTGCAAATAGAAAGGCCTGGAGCAACTATAACGAGACCGAAAAAGGAAATGGCTTTGGCGTTTCAGGCGCCTATAGAAGACATATTTTCTTAAAAAAAGGCAATATATTTTTAGGAATCAACTGCGATTTGTGGAATATGTGGATTCATTGGAAAAATGATATTGGCAAATCGACCTTAAGTTGGGGCACAACATACACCCTTGTAGTACAACCTTGGCTAGAACTTGGCTATTTTGTGCCAATCAAAAAGTCGAAATTTCAAATAGGTTTGACAACTGGCTTTGGTCGAGAAATTAACACCATTACAATAGGCAAGCATGTTGGGCAAGGGTGGATGAATAGCCTATTGTGCTATTTTCAATTTAAAATTTAATTAATTATAAATAGGTCCATTTAAAAATAAAAACAAAACGATTGTCAGGAAATAGGATTTTTAACGACAATTAGTTAGAATAGAAAAAATAAATAAAAATAATAATTAACTTAACAATGAAAAATATTGTAATAGTAGCACTCGTAAGTATTGTACTTGGCATTTTAGCATTCAAATTTCCAAAGGTAGATTTCAAAGCTGATGCTCCCGGAGGAATTCAATTTCAGAAGTCATCATGGAATGATATACTTATCCTTGCTAAGAAAGAAAATAAACTGATATTCCTGGATATATACGCTACGTGGTGTGGCCCATGCAAAAAACTTAAGACCAAAACTTTTTCTGACAAAGAAGTAGGTGCTTATTACAATTCAAATTTCATCAATGTAAGTTTAGATGGCGAAACAGGAGAAGGCCTTGAATTAGCTAAAAAATATAAGCTTAATTCATATCCTACATTGCTTTTTATCAATGCTGAGGGTGTTGTTATAGCAGAAACTATGGGTTTCTATAACTCCAATGAATTTTTAAAATTAGGTAAGTCTGTAATGAAATAATTACGTCAGAAAAAATAGGGCCTAAATAAAATAATCAGTAATGGTGGGCCAATTGTTTCCGAGGTTGATATCTTAAATTTGTGTTTTTTATTATACCGGCCTGCCATTAATGATATTATAACTATTCATTGAACTTTATTCCATTTATTCTTTTAGTAATTATGCAGGAGCATATTAATAATTTCAACTTATATTGAATATGCTAATTAACATTAAAAATAAGTAATTTTCACTTACCTTTGATTTATGCAAGAAGCGGTTTCAAATTCAGACAGTTCAAGTATTATGAAGGACTGGGTGAACAAATATTCTGACAATATGTTTTCCTGGGCCTTGCACAAGACCTCAAGCAAGGAGACTGCTGAAGACCTTGTGCAGGAAACATTTTTGTCTGCTTTAAAATCTTACGATAAATTTGAAGGAAAGAGCAATCCAAAAACATGGCTATTTTCGATCCTAAACAATAAAATTAACGATATCTATAGAAGTAATTTTCGTACGCCGGTGGTAAATAATTTTTCTGATTTAACTTCTTTTTTTGATGAAAAAGGACAATGGGAACCGGAACAAAGACCTTTAAACTGGGTAGGCGACTCGGAACATTTGCTTGATAATCAAGAGTTTCAAACAACATTAAGCCAATGTATGCATAAATTACCTCAAAATTGGTTGAGTGTGGTTCAATTAAAATATCTTGAAGAAAGGAATAGTCAATTAATTTGTCAGGAATTGAATATTTCTGCGACTAATTTGTGGCAAATACTCCATAGGGCAAAATTACAATTGAGAAAATGTATAGAAATTAATTGGTTTAAAAAATAAATGAATAAAAATTATGATGAATAAATTAATGCTTTCATGCAAAAAGGCCAGTGAGTTAATTGATAAATCTGATGAAATAAAGCTGACATTAATGGAGAAATTAAGATTAAGCTTTCATGTTGCCATGTGCGAAGGTTGTAAGTCATATAGGAAACAGAGCTTATTTATTTATAAAGTTCTAAATAGAAAATCAAAAATTAATCCCGAGAACATTACTCATCTTGAAAACAATCCATTAAAAACGCAGATTATTACAAAGATTGAAAGTTTATCAAAATAATTTAAAGAATCTAAAATGTTAGTAAATGGGATTAAATATTTGGATGGAATATTCCCCATTTTTAAAAATAATTGAAATGACTTTTACCAAATACTGTAAAAATTTGTCACTGGTTGGGCTTTGTTTTTTTATGAATTTTAATTCATCTGCACAAATATTAACAGCGGTTGATGATTTTAGCATTTTTAAAATTGAAAATGGCATCTATTTAAAATGGACACTAACTACTGGAAGTATTTGCAATGGTATTCAAATCTACCGTTCCACCGATAGCGTCATTTTTTTGCAAATAGGCGAAATTCCGGGAATTTGTGGTAGCAGTATTGTATCCCGATCATACACCTACATTGATAATAATCCTGTAAAAAACAAGACCAACTATTACCGTCTTGATTTTGGTGGAAGCGGTGTATCAGAGATACTTTCATTGGAAATTATAGATATTCAAAATGGGGAGATTCAGATTCGTCCTCATCCAGTTATAGACAAAGCAAGCATCTACTTCAATAATGACAAAAATGAAGCATTTCAATTAACCCTATATAATTTAAGTGGTTATACTATTTATACTGCAATTACCACCGAAAAATTTTTCCAAATTGATTCAGAGCCATATAATGCCGGTATTTATTTCTTTTCTATTGCATTGGCAGATGGGGAAGGTTCTAAAAAGAAAACAATAGGGAAGCTGATTGTTCAATAGCTCTAATTGATTAGCAATGTAAAATATAGTCTTTATATAATTAAAGAATTATACAATACGTAAGCCCCTCTATGGGGTTGGGTAAAATAAACGACTCCAGAACACTGTGATGAGATTTAGAGACATGGTCCTTAAAAGATTTCATACTGTGGTGCATTGCTAAAGCATAAACCTTTCCTAATTTTTTAAGAATAGCACACAATTTTACCAATTCACCTTTTATGGCGGCCTCTCTTTCAACTATTCCTTTAGAAAGTGCGTTATCTAATGATGTTATATTCTCTTCAAATACCTTATCAGCTTCCTCATAAAAGTTAGACAATAAAGGGTCGCATGAGAAGGTTTTGACGTGAGAGAATTTGATTGCAGCCTTTTTTTCTGTTTCGTCTAAACCGTTATCGTTGTTGGCAGCTAAGAGAGAAATGTAAGCTGGAAATTTTAAAAGTGATTCCCTTTCTGATTGGTTAAGTGTATCTATATTGTTCATTTGATTATTTGATTTATTTGAGTCTATTGATTAGTTCATTTTGAAAACAACATCTTCTATGCTGTTAGCAGAAAAATGAATCCGTTTGCTGATTTCTTTCAACTGCATTAATATTACTTTATGCCTAATAATATGCTTGGGAGAGTCACTATTAAAAAGTGTTGCCAATTGCAACGAATACTCCTTTATCAGGACATCATCCATTAAAATTATTTCATTTACGGTCTTCATCACTTCATCGTATTGTTTCTTCTTTAACATTAAGAAACAATCATTCATCTTTTCCATTTGTTTTTCTAAAAGTAGCACAATTTTTTCATACGCTACCAATGAAGATATATTTAAGGCAGTAATTTCAACATCCAGGTGCTTAATACTGAGTACGATCCAGTCAAGGTTAAGATAGATTCTACTGATAGCTTCCTTGTCCACCGGTGTTATCATGACAGAATTAAGTTCAGTCAACTTTTTTATACGCTCATCATTTGCTTCCTGTATTACGGCTTGTATATGTTCAGAAGTTTCAGATTGCTCAATGTAAATTGCATGCAGTAATATAACCACCTTGTGGGTAATGACACTTTGTGCGTAGAGGTTTCCAAAATAGTCAATTTCTTTTGGCAGAATGTAACCAGATATTTTTTTAAATAAATTCATTATAAATTAAGAGAGAAGTTTTATAAAAATGAAACAATAAATTAGGCCGAGCAACATACAAGTGGGGATATTCAATAGCCATCCCTTACCAATTGATTTTGCCATGGTCCACCTTACATGCCGTGGCCTTTCCCCAGCACCAACTCCCATGAGTGTGGTTGTTACCACTTGAGTTGTAGAAGTAGGGGCACCAATCAGCGAAGATGAAATAATGATAAGTGCTGAACCAATCTGGTCGGCAATGGAATGAATTAATTTTACTTTGTAAATACCGTATCCAACTGTTTTGATGATGCTCCATCCCCCGAAAAGTGTTCCAATTGTTATAGAGCTTGCGCATAATAAAATTACCCAAACAGGCACATAAAACACAGGATAAACACCACTTGCGAAAAGCAACATAGCCAAAACACCCATTCCCTTTTGTGCATCATTGGTTCCATGACTAATTGCCAACCAGGAAACAGATAGATATTGTGTTGCAATAAAATATTTTTTTGATTTTATAGTGAGGCGTTTCATCGCCCTGACCATTATTTTTATGAGGAAAAACCCCACTATAAATCCGGCTAGTGGCGATAAAAGCATCCCGATAACAATTTTTATGAACCCCTGAAGATGCCCTTGCATCAGTGCTTCCATCCCCCAATTAATGTGACTGTTTCCAATAGCAAATAATCCTGCTCCAACTAAACCGCTTGTGAGTGAACTGGAGGATGAACTCGGCAATCCCAATTTCCAGGTAATAAGATTGTAGGTAATTGCGGAAAGAATTGCAGCAATAGCTATACTTTGTGAAATTACAGGAGATACGCCTTTAATATTTACAAACTCTCCAATAGTATCTGCAACTGCAACGCCACCTACAAAAGGACCAATAAAAGTAAACACTGTCACAATTATAATAGCCGTTTTTGGTGTCATAGACATGGAAGCAATGGCAGTTGCAATCATATCTGCCGCATCATGAAATCCATTTGTAAAATCATAAGCCATTACGGATAATATACCTATGAGCAATATGATTTGTACTGAAGTCATTTTTCTTTGTTTGCAGGAATAAATACCTGCTCTAATAATTGATACAATTCCGGATGCTTCCGCTCCATCAACTGTGGTTGTTCAAAAAAATATTCCGCCGCTACAGCCAAAAATTCAGATTCATTAGTGGTTCCATAAGGGTTAATGTCCGAATTACCTTCCTGTATCAGCTTTATTTCTTGATGAATTCGATTCAGCCAAGGCAATGCATATTTATGAGGCAGTAAACTTTTAGGGCAGCCATCTACATACCCATCATCTTTATCTACGAGGTGTACAAATTCATGTATAGCCGAGTTCGATTTATCAGTCGTATTTAAAAAGTCATTCCGTAAATTCTGTTTAGAAAGTATCATTGTATTCTGCATAGGCCCATTACCTACCATGCCCAGTATATTGCGTTCCTTGCCCGCTGTCTGAAAATCACTGTTAAATGAACCAGGGTATATTAATACTTCATGAATATTGCCATATTCCCAACCTTTAAAGGCAAAAACGGGTATGATGGCTCCTGCGGCAACCAGCACCCTATCAATGTCTTCTATAGTAGTTTCAACACCTGTGATTCTTACTTCTTGCAGGAATAATCTAACTCTATTTTCAAATTCAATTTTTTCATTTTCACCTAGTTTTTGATAAAATAACACATGTTCCTGTAATATTTTCTTTTCAATATCAGGGGCAGGTTGCATTTGTGGTTTTTTCTTTTTTCTGACAGCATATATGAGAGCTGAAATCAAAATAATACAGATTATAAAGCTAATTAATTGCATAAATTTAGTTTAAAAATATTCAAATTTATAAATAGTTGACATAATTTAAATTCCCTTTGAGACTGCATCATGTTTAAAATAAAATTATTATTCATACAATTTATCTTTAATGTTTTCAATCGTTGCGGGATAAATTAACCCATACTCTTTTTCCAATAATTTTTTGTCCTTATTTTTATACTTCACCTGACTAAGCAAATGAGAAATCAAGGCAATATGCACCTCATCCTTATCTTCAGCATTGGCTATGAACCACTGAGAATTTTTAAAATGTGTCTTCCCCAGCATTTTGTTCCTTGTAATTGAATAGTCTTTCCAAAGTTTCTGCGCCTCTTCATCTATTGGACTTATTTTCCATTGCTTTAAAGGGTCGTGTTTTCGGTCTTCCAAGCGTTTCTCCTGCTCCTGCCTGCTAATATCGAGGTAGTATTTTAAAATGATAAAGCCGGAATCTACAAGCATTTGTTCAAATAGTTCAACATCCTTAAAAAAAGTAGTATATTCCATATTGGTGCAAAAACCCATCACCTGCTCCACACCCACACGGTTATACCAACTCCGGTTGAAAATAACAAATTCCCCGTTGGCAGGAAGATGTTCTGAGTATCTTTGAAAATACCATTCATTTTTCTCTCTGTCCGATGGTATTCCCAAGGCAACCACTCTTGTTTCACGAGGACTTAAATGCTTTGTAATTCTTTTGATGGTGCCATCTTTTCCAGCAGCATCGCGGCCTTCGAGAATTACCAGTAATTTTAAGCCGGACGAAATAATTTCCTTTTGGAGTTTAACTAGTTCAATGTATAGCTGATGAAGTGTGTGCTTTTTTTGACTTTTCATTTTAATATTTTCTAAAATATTTTGCTTTTATTAATTTATAAACTCAATTTTACTTTTCTATTGTTTTGGATTCTTCTTCAAGGCTTCAAATCCCGACACCACATCGAACAATTCTTCATCTATGGAGCTTTGGCGTAAGCGATGGAAATCATGACTGAGTTCATCCTGTAATTCACCAATATTTTTTTCAGCCCTTTGCATAGCGCTTAAACGACTAGCATTTTCGCTTGCCAATGATTCTGCACAGGCTTTGAAGAGAGAGATAAAAAGATATTCGCGAATGAGTGCCGCTAAGGTTGTGTTATCATCGCCAGCTATCTCAGGTAGGTTATTAGATGGCCATTTAATTTCTGCAAATTCCTGTTTCCATTTTTCATCCAAAGGCAGCAATCGCTGAGTAACCGGTATGTATCCTGCAGGTTGAATAGGTTGATTATAGAAAATATAGAACTCCTTCAGGTTCTCCTTTTCATGATTTTCTTGACTCTTTATTAAAATTTCTCCAACAAGTGGTGTAATGGCTACAACTGAATTCGGAACTGAAAATGATTTGGTTGTAACAAATCCCGAGTCGGACAAAATTAATTGAACACGCTCACCTATTGCCCAGATCTCTTTTTTACCAGGAATAGTTTTGAGCGACTGTAAAACAAAATCTGCAAGTGAATCATTGAACTGCCCGACTAGTCCTTGGTCGGAGCCGAACACAATGGCACAGGTTAACTTTTCCTCTTTCCCTGTTTGCGCTTCCTTCTTGTTTGTCGTATCAATTTTATTATTCCTTAAATATGCCACTATCCCTAACGCTACCGTGTGGTAATAATCCCCTAGTGAATTCACTGCTGTCTCATACTGTCCTATGTTGGATGCTGCCATTGCTTTCATGGTGCGGACAACAGATTGAATATCGTTGGCCCCATCAATTTTACGGCGTAACGTTGCTAAAGTATCCATCAATTTTTATTTGGTTCTACATCTGTTTTAACCTGAAAAGTAGAAAGTGCAGCATTCGCAATTTTCAGAATAGCATTCCTATCATTATCACTCAACGCTTTATCAGAAAATAATCGTTTCAAAATTTCCGAAGAAAGATTTGCACTGTCTTTAATTAAGGCATTTTCTGCTTCTTGTATTTTATCCATGGGTATGGTATCAAAAATACCAGCGATCAATGCTAGCAGTAACACTATTTGTTCGGGTACTGACATTGGCTTAAGTTCCTGTTGTTTAAGACAAGCACGGATTCTTTTTCCATGTTCAATTGTTTTTCTGGTATTCTCGTCAAGCCGTGTACCGAAGCGGGCAAAGGTTTCTAATTCCTCAAATTGAGCATAGGCAAGTTTCAAATTTCCTGTAATTGAGCTATAGGCTGGCAATTGGGCTTTACCGCCCACGCGTGAAACGGATTTACCAACATCCACCGCTGGAAGTACCCCTAATTCAAATAATTTAGGTGAGAGGTAAATTTGTCCATCTGTTATCGAAATCAGATTTGTAGGGATATAAGCAGAAATATTTTGAGCTTCAGTTTCTATAATTGGCAAGGCTGTTATAGAGCCTCCTTTTAGTTCATCACTCATGTGAGTTGCCCTTTCAAGTAGTCTTGAGTGGATGTAAAAAATATCTCCAGGAAAAGCTTCACGACCTGGTGGCCTTCTTAACAAAAGTGAAAGTTCACGATAAGCGCGGGCATGATGTGTTAGGTCATCATAAACAATCAGCACATCGCGGCCCTGTTCCATAAAATATTCAGCTATGCTGCTTGCGGAATAAGGAGCAATGTATTGCAAGCCGGGTGCATTGTTCCCTTCTGTTACAACCACTATGGTGTATTCCATGGCGCCTTTTTCTTTAAGATTAGCAACCACTTTGGCTATTGAAGAAGCACGCTGCCCGATGGCACAATAAATACAGATAACATTTTTATCATGTTGATTGAGAATGGTGTCAATAGCAATGGCGGTCTTCCCTGTCTGACGATCTCCTAAAATCAATTCACGTTGTCCGCGACCAATAGGAATCAGCGCATCAATCACTTTCAAACCAGTTTGTAAAGGAACAGTAACAGGTGAACGGTCCATAATGGCTGGAGCCGGACGCTCAATTGGTCTGCGCTCACTGAATGCAATTGCGCCCTTATCATCCATTGGTTCTCCTAATGGATCAATTACCCTGCCGATTAATCCATTGCCTACAGGAGTGTCCATTACACGGCCTGTGCGCTCAACTTCATCACCGGCATTCAATTCAACATCCTCGCCTAAAAGTATAGCACCAATCTCATCTTCATCAATGTTAAAAGCGATTCCGAATAAATTTCCAGGAAACTTCAGCAATTCTTCAAAGCCTACGCCCGGAAGGCCGGAAACCCTAACAACTCCTGCTGATACACTGATAACTGTACCAACTTCACGAGGTATAAAATCTAGCGTATGATTTTTTACTCCTTCTCTTATTTGATTGAAGGTTTTGCTTACTGTATTATTTAATTCACCTGATGCCATTTTATTTTTCCTTAGGTACAGGTTTTTCTACTACTTCTACCTTTTTCGGTTCTTCTTTCGGTTTTACTTTTATTTTTTCGGAAATATTTTTTTCAAATGACCGCAAGTATTCAGCAATGCTCCATGCCAACTTATACCCGTTAGTAGTAAGTTCGATTCCACTGATTAATTCTGGTGCAGTTTTAAATTCAAGCCGGGCTTTATCACCCAATATACCAACAATCGTTTTTTGAATATCTGCCTGAAGAGTTGAAGGTAAATCAAAAGCACTTCTTACAAGAATCGTATTAGCAACAGAGTTGAAGGAGGAGATGAATTGTTTTTTCTCATCCTCTTTTAATTCATTTAAACGTTTGATAAATACCTTAACCGATTGTTCTTCTATACTTACAGAAGCGAGATCAGTTAGTGTCTTTCTTGTAACAGCAAAAACTTCTTGCTCTATCCTTTCCGAAATTTCATGGTTCATGTTTTCATGGGCTTCCTTCGATGCCGCTTCCAGTTTAGTACTTAATTTTTTCGCTTCATCTCTTGCTTCGTCAAGCATTTTACGGCGTTCTTCAGCTGTTTCCGTAACAGCCTTACTCATCAACTCATTTTTATCAGCATCGAATTTTTCATTTTTTTTCCTGAATTCATCCTGCTCTTTTATCGCTTCGGCTTTTTTTGTTTCCGCATCCTTAAGCTCAGATGCAATTTTCTTTTCACGTTCGTCAATAGCCTTAAGAATGGGATGGTACAGAAAACGCTTCAGCAACCACACCAGAACGAGAAAATTAATGATCTGTGCTATTACAGTGAACCAGTTAATCTGCATAACTTATTACTTTATGAAGTGATTCCAGAATGGATTTGCAAATATTAATATCATGGAAATCACAAAGCAGTAAATCGAAAGTGATTCAAGCATGGCTAATCCTACAAATAGAGTGCGCGTAATTGTTTGCGAAGCATCCGGTTGCTGTGCCATTGAGCTTAATGCTGATGCAATAGACTTCCCCTGTCCAATTGCCGGCATCATCACGCCTATTCCTGTTGTTATGCCTGCGGTGACTATTGATACCACCGCAACTAAAGTTGAACTGTCCATATTGATTTACTTTTGATTATTTGATTTGGATTATTTTTTTGATTTGGATTCTTGTGTGGCTGCGGCAATGTAAACCGTTGCCAATATGCCGAAGATATAGGCCTGCACTATTCCAACAATTAAGCCCAGTATCGTCATCACAATTGGAAATATGAAAGGTACTATGGTTAGCAATATACTTATGATCATTCCACCGCTCATAATATTACCGAATAACCTCACAGCCAATGCCAATGTTCTCGAAATCTCACTGATTATATTGAATGGTAACATGATAAAGGTGGGTTGCAAATATGATTTTAAATAACCCATTACCCCGCTCTCCGAAATACCAAAGAAGGGAACAGCTAAAAAAACACAAAAGGCAAGTGCCACAGTGGTGGAAAGTGATCCTGTTGGCGGCTCATAAAAAGGGAAAATGATACACAGATTGGACAATACGATAAAAAGGAACATTGTGCCTATAAAGCCGATGAATTTTTCGGGCTTGTTCAAACCAACTTCCTTGATTTGATTTTTCATTCCTGTTACTATCATTTCAAGAATGCATTGCCAGCGTGAGATACGAATATCAGCCTTCAATTTTCTTGTAATAAGTCTTGACCCTAAAACCATTACCAGCATCAATGCCCAAGTTGTTACTATAGTCATATTAATAGTGATATAGCCATGTTGCCATAAAATAGTTTGATCAGGACTAAGCTTCATGACCCACCTCCTTTTTTAACTGCTCTTGTTTTATTTCGTCTGCTTTGGTAAGACGGATAATAATCAATCGGGCCAATATAAAGCCAACCAAGCAAAAGAGCATTTGTTGCCATTTTCCCATAGAGATATAATAAAAGCCTAACAATGTTATGCCGACCCTCAGAAGGAAACTGAGTGAAAACCACAATGCTGGAACTTTGACAGTAACCGCCTTTTTTACGGTCAACCAGAGTCCTCCAAAGAAAAGTATTCCTAAAACTAAGCCTCCTACAAATGCCAATATCATTTTTAAAATCTCATTCATATTATTCATCTGAATCGCTATGCATCTCTTTATTTTCCTTCGCTATCCAACGCCATGCAATCAAACAACCCGCCATTAAACCAAAAAATAAAAAAGTTAATGTCCAAGAGAATGTTTCCGGATATTTACTATCTAACTGTATGCCTAATGCTATTCCTAATACTGTAGGAACCACTACTGACCAACCTATCATCCCAAACATACCTAAACCAGTCCACACGCTGTGCTTACTATCGCGCTGAGCCTTTAACTTGCGTTTTTCAATTACAACTATTTTTTTGCTCAACAGATTCCTATTTTCATATTCGCTTGATTTCATTTATTCTTTACGAAATTTTTCCATACTTTGAATTAATCCGCTTTCCAATTTGGCCATCACCGTTCGGACGCTTTTTTCTTGATCATCTAAATCAATAAATTCCTTTTCAACCAATTCATGAAGTTTGCCCAAATCATTGCCACCAATAGCATTGCGAACCGACACCAATACCTGTGGTCCTGTTTTTACAAGCATCCCTTCATCTATGGCTATGTAATGAATTGTATCCGTTTCATAGCAAAAAACTCCCGGTACCAATGCAGCTACACAATCTAGTCGTTGCGGTAAGAAACAATAGGAACCACCACTCGTTTCAGCAACAATTCTTTTCACATTCTTCAATTCAATGAAACTCTTGTATGGTAGAAGAATCTTAAGATTCATCAATGTTGTATCCATTTTGTAGGGTGTTTGTTATTCAACTTTTACATCTTGTTTTACATCTGGAACTGGTGTTTGCTTATCGGTTTCTTTTTTTTTATCCTTGTTATTGGTATTTGTATTGTTTAATGCCTCATCAATCGTGCCAATCATGTAAAAAGCACTTTCAGGTAAATCTTTAAACTCATCATTAAGAATGCGTTCACATCCATCCAAAGCATCTTTTAGACTTACATTTTTACCCTTTATTCCACTGAACTTTTCCGTGGTGAAAAAAGGCTGAGTGAGAAATCTTTCAAGTCTCCTAGCGCGATTTACCCTTTTGCGGTCATCACCCGATAACTGTTCCAAGCCAAGCATGGCAATAATATCCTTGAGTTCTTCGTACTGGGCAAGTGTCTGCCTGATATCCTGTGCAAGCGCATAATGTCTTTCACCAATGATTCCCGGAGTGGCCATTTTTGAATTAGATTGCAGCAAGTCAATGGCCGGATATAGACCTTCGCTTGCTCTTTTTCTCGAAAGAACAATGGATGCTGAAAGATGCGAAAACGTATGAACAGCAGCAGGATCAGTTAAATCATCGGCAGGCACATAAACTGCTTGAATAGATGTTATAGCTCCTGCACTAGTATTGGCAATTCGCTCTTCCAATTTCGATAATTCTGTTCCCATTGTTGGCTGATAACCAAGACGGGATGGCATTTGCCCCATTAAGCCGGAAACTTCCATACCTGCCTGTATAAAGCGGAAAATATTATCTATGAGTAAAAGCACATCGCGATGCTCATCGTCACGAAAATATTCGGCCATGGTTAAGGCGGCATGACCCACACGAAAGCGCGCACCCGGTGGTTCGTTCATCTGACCGAACATCATCACCATGTTATCGAGTACACCGGCCTCCTTCATTTCCTGGTAAAGTTCCTGACCCTCCCTACAGCGCTCTCCTATTCCGCAAAACATACTGACACCTTCATTATGCCCAACCATGTTATGTATCATTTCTGTCAATAATACTGTTTTGCCAACACCTGCTCCGCCAAACAAACCTGCTTTACCACCTCGCTCTAATGGCACCAAAACATCAATGGCTTTAATACCTGTTTCAAATATCTGCGAACGAGTAGATTGGCTAGTCAGCGGCGGGGGCGATTGATGTATATTGCGCCAAACCATATTAGACAACGGTGGTTTTTTATCAATTGTATTACCAAATACATCGAACATTCTACCAATGATATTTTTTCCAACAGGCACCTTGAGTTGTTTCCCAGAATGATTTACTAACATTCCCCTGGCCAATCCCTGGGTAGGTGTTAATGAAATACCTCTTACCCGATGATTATCCAACTGCGATAATACTTCAATGATTATTTCTTTATTCTTTCCTGTATGAAGCACAGTATAAATGGAAGGCAAATTATTTTCAAACCACACATCGACTACACTTCCGCGAACGGAAATAATTTTTCCATGATTTGAAACGATGTCTTTATGTTGAAGTTCAGTTACCAATAATTAATTTCTGTTTCCTGCAAAGTTATACTAAGTATTAGTAATATCGTCATATAAGTACTTGTAATTGCATCTTAATAGTTGCCCTGAACTGAGTGTTTTACTTTATTTGTCTCAATCTGTTGATCAATTATTCTTCGAGCCATGTTATTGCTTCACTTATTTTTTTATTTTTGAATGAGCGCACATGACCCGGAATAAGAAACCCAAATGCTTCCACAGTTTTGTTTAGCCATTTTTTGTCGGATACAAAGGCAATCTTCTCCCAGTCATGGAAATACTTAAGCCCCATTTGCATATCATCCTTAGCAGCACCAAAACTAAAACCATCAAAGCTTTTTTCCATTTGACATAGCACCCTCAACTTTTTCTTTAACTTTAGTGTTCTTCTAAAAGCGGGGTAAAGCACCGTTTCGTAATCTTTTGCAGTCACCTTTCCTTCATATTTAAAGCCAATGATAGGAGCAGGGAGATTTTTAATGATTGTTATCATGATGAATAGTATGGTTGTGGTTTGTGATTATTGAATATTTGAACTGTAATAAAAACCTAATGCTCACAAAGATGAAACTATTATTTCTTATAAACATTACATATTTTTATGATTGTTATACATATTCCACACATTAAAGGTGAAAGCTGCACATTTATAAAGTTTACAACTTTTCAATTTTACTAAAGTATTTGTTCAGAGGAGTATGGGCTTTCATGAATCAAGATAAATAGAAAGCAGAAAAAATAGAATTTATTAAATTTAATTAAAAATTTCTGCAAGACCGCTTGCCACTATAGGCCTAACAGCTGAAACAATTACACTCAAATACTATGTTGTAAAATATACACACCGGCCCCAGCAAAATAACCTATTAGTGCCAGAAGGCTGATACGCTTTAGATACCAGAAAAACTGTATATCTTCCATCCCCATCGCCGCAACGCCAGCAGCAGAGCCAATTATCAATACACTACCACCTGTGCCGGTACAATAGGCCAGAAATTCCCAAAAAATATGATCAGTTGGATAAACTGATAGGTCGTACATTCCTTGGGCAGCAGCAACCAATGGTACATTATCTACAATTGAAGATAGTAAGCCCAATGACATTACAATAACATAATCATTCGCTATTGTTTTCGTCATCCAGTCCGCAAGGCCTGCTAATATCCCCGTAGATTGCAAAGCAGATACACTTACTAATATTCCCAGGAAAAAAAGGATACTTGATGCATCAATCTTTCTTAGAGCCATCACTACAGATAATGCATGTTTATCCTCTTCATCCTTCTTGCCATGGAGTATTTCTGTAAGAACCCACAAAATACCTAACCCCAAAAGTATAGCCATGAAAGGAGGCAAATGCGTAACAGTTTTGAATATCGGTACCATTATCAGGATAGCTATTCCTGAAAAAAAGATGATGGCTTGTTGCTTTGGAGATAAGGCATCGGTATTATTGGTATTGACGTTATCAGGTCTTTCTATATGCCCTTTCAAACGAAAGGATAATATAATCAAGGGTACGAGGAGACAGGTGAGACTGGGTAAAAATATCCCTACAATAACTTCTTTCGTTGTAATTTGGTTACCGATCCAGAGCATGGTTGTTGAAACATCTCCTATAGGCGACCAAGCACCTCCGGCATTAGCGGCGATTATTACAATTCCTGCAAAGAACAGGCGATCTTCTGGATCCTTGATAAGTTTACGCAACAAGGAAACAATAACGATAGTAGTGGTCAGATTATCAAGGATCGCAGAGAGGAAAAAAGTAATAAAACTAACAATCCATAGCAAAACCCGTTTGTCCGTCTGCACTATTCTTGTTGTTATCAGATCGAACCCGTCGTGGGCATCTAGAAGCTCAACAATTGCCATAGCACCTAACAGGAAAAACAGTATTCCGGAAACGTCGCCTAGGTGATGTAAAAGTTCTTCATTAACAACATGTGGATCGTCGGCGTACATAATATATACCGTCCACAGCAGAACGCCTGTAACAAGCGCAGTAGCCGTTTTATTGACTTTAATCCCATGTTCCAGAGCTATTAACAAATAGCCTATAATAAAAATTGAAATTAGTAATATTATCATTCCTCTTCAGATGCTTTTAAATTGAGGTGCAAATATAAGCCTTCTGCTAAAGTAAACAAAGATAAACCCCTGAATTAACGCCAATTTTTCACCTTTTTATGCGTGAATTTCTTTTAACTGGAATTCGATGCATTTTGCATAGAAACTCACCCAATATTTGTGTAGGACATTTGCCCGCATTATACATATACCCAATTTCACCAACCTGCACTCTTTCAAACCGGATAACAAAAAAACCCTTACAAAAAAATATAGCAAGGGTTAATTCAAAATATAAAATACGCCTTAAGTTCTAGTTCTTTTGTTCTAACAACTTGAAAAACTGATCGAGTTGTGGAATGATCACGATCCTAGTACGCCTGTTTAATGATCGCCCTTGTTCTGTGCTATTACTCGTTAATGGACTGTATTCACTGCGACCTGATGCAATCATGCGATTGGGCACAATCCCGAAATCATTCTGCAACACTCTTGCAACAGATGTGGCCCTTAAAACGCTTAGGTCCCAGTTATCCTTAATACAATTGTTAGCGATTGGCTTATTGTCAGTATGACCCTCTATCATGAACTGAATGTCCGGCTGACCTT
>JBBQIF010000010.1:0-17138 GCA_038324665.1 Bacteroidia bacterium | reverse complement strand
GCCTTGATAAGGCTATTGCAAATTTGTCAATAGCGTTTTCACCTGAATATTATGATTTCAATAAAAACAACTGGCGATTATATGAGTTATTATTTATAATGATAGCATTAAATGCCAATATTAAACCGGCTATGAAATGGGATAAATTTTATGCAGCTATTAAGGTAAAGAATCTTGATACACATAAAGTGCCTAAAAGAAACTTTTGGATGAATGCCCGCTTAGAATTTGATGCCAGGGTGGCCTATATACAAAAGAACAGCAAGGATTATAAAGCAAGGCTAGAAAAAAGGATAGGATAAATATATTTGGCCGGGCTTGGTCTGGGACCATATTTTTAGGGCAGTTCGAATCTGCCACCGGCCGCTACAAAAACATTCCCGCACCCCAAGGTGCGGGATTTTGTTTTTGTTGTCCTGTGTTGTTTTTTTGCGCAGCAAAAAAATCGCTAACACAGGACTCTAACAAACTTCATTAGAAAATTTATTTTCAAAAATAGGGGGTCATATAAATATTGAAAATTTTATCGCTCCAGAATCTTTTCAAAAATATCAAATTCACCACAACTCCCCTTCCTTTTATAAAGCATTGTATCTGAAACAGGAGGCATTGCTTCCCTAGGCATAATGCAATAGTCCTGCATTTTGAAAGATGCCCTATTGAATTGGATAGCGTTCGTTTTGCCGGTTGGACTGTTTCGAATGATATACCACCAGTAAAAACTCTCGTCATCAAGGTAAATGCTTTTCCTGGGTTTAAATCGAATTTTGCAGGCTTCAAGGTTATCAATCGTTTCCCTGACATCATAATAGTAAAGCGTTGTCGGTCTTCTTTCATAATTGGCATTAAGAGAATATCCTGCTCCAATAAGAAGTGTAACAGCATAAATTATTTGCAACCCTTTTGATTGCAAGATGGATGCAATCGCAATGGTAACAAAAATCACAACCAAATAATTATGGGAGATTAGATTGCGATAGAAGGGGAGTTTTTGCATTAAAACTGCCATTATTATAAAGCTGGAAATTAATGATAGATAGATGATCAATAATGTAAAATATCGCTTGTCGTTTTTGTAAGAAATGAACAATATAATAGGCAATGACAAATAAAATATGCCAACCCATGTACTTCCGGAATAGAACCATTCGTTAAAAAGACCGTTAAAATAATGATCTGCATTAAGATGGGTAAAATAATTAAGGATTGTTTCACTACTGCCTTTAACATAGCCATTCTCCGTAAAAGCGCCTAGCCCTGAAAAGGAAAGTGCAGGTAATAGCAATACCATTGTGATACTAAAGCTTGCCAACATGGCACTGAAATAAACTTTGTCAAATTGTCGATTCCTGATTTGCAATACCACCGCAGCGATTAACAAACCGAACCACCAGTAAAGGAAAGTAGGTAAGGTAAGCATGCCCGCAACCAGACTTACGGAATGAATAATTAGAAAATATCTTTTACACGCTACCCAATACGACCAAAAAGATACGAAACTGACTACGCTGCATAATAATACCATTTCATAGCCCCTCGCCTGAACGGAAAATCCCCAGACCGGCAATTGAACAGCTACTAATAAAAGTATTGCGATGCTAAGCCAAGTGTTGTTTAGCCATTTTTTTATAAAATACCAGGTAGAGCAAAGCACACCGATATAACATAGCATGGAAATAATTCTGCCTGTTTGTACATTATCTTCAAATCCTGAAAAGAAGCCATTGATAAAATTAAATAATAAATGGTTGTTGGGTAAAATATAATAAGAGATTCGTTGAAAGGCGGGAAGTGAAGCAAAATCTACTGCCGAAAGTACTTCGTCACTTGCATGGAGTGCATGGCGCATGGCAAGTAGCGAAAGCGCAATGCCACCAAGTGCAATTGCAGTGTATGTCAGTACAGATTTCCCTTTCATATTGAGTTTAGGAAAAACAGGTACTGGCGTTTTTATGGCTAAAAAGGTCCACAATGAAACTGAAATAATAGCGGCAATGCACCACCAATTTCCTTGAGATTTAACTGTTGTAGTAAAAAAGGTGTCCCAAGTTCTCGCCTTGTAAAAATAGGGGTTAAGCCCCTTGTACCAGTCACTTAATTGTTGATAATCTGAACAGAAATACCATAGAGCATAAACTAATGTTGTTATCGAGATAACACTGATAAATAAAAGCCTTAATTTGGGATTTAGTTTTCTCACACCAATAAATAGTCCATACAATTATAGTTATTAATTTATGATTTCACTCACAATCCTTTGAGTCCTTTGTGCGCTCTGCTCTGCTTCCTTTGTGGTTTCTGCCTTCAACTCACCTTCTGATAATATGCTAAATTTGATTTTAACCACAAAGATCACAAAGTAGGAACTTCCACAAAGTGCTCAAAGTAAAGTGGGATATCTCCGTGCTCTCTGTGTTGGCTTCGCCTTTGCGTCCTTTATGGTTTCTGTCCCAAGACAACTATTACCTACAAAAAAATCCGGCTAATTACAACCGGATTTTTAATTATTAAAATAGAGGAAATTAAGCCTGTTTAATCAATTGAATTTCACAATGGATATGAATATCATCACTCAAAACAATGTTACCTGCTTCAGTAATCGCATTCCATTTCAAGTTGTATTCACTGCGTTTAATCTTTCCTTCAATTGAAAAACCTGTTTTGATTTGTCCGTAAGGGTCAACTGCAAGACCAGAATATTCCACTTTTAAGGTTGCTGGTTTGGTAACGTCACGAATCGTTAAATCACCAGTTAATTCATAGTCAGCGCCACTTTTGTGGATTAATCCGTCACCTTTAAAGGTAATTTCAGGGAAACTTTCTGCGTTAAAGAAGTCATCTGATTTTAAGTGTCCATCTCTATCAGCTACACCAGTCGTAATACTATCCACCTGCGCTTTGAATTCAATTTTTGCAGTTGAAAAATCATCGCCTTCTGTTTCTACATTTACCGTGTATTTGCCAAAAGAGCCTTTTACGTTACTTATCATCATGTGCTTTACTTTAAAGCCGATTTCACTGTGCATGCTATCAACAGCCCATTTGGTTGTTGATATTGATTCTGTTATTGTTGTCATTTTATTAAATTATTTATGGTACAAAACTACAACAATGCTATACCCCCTTTCCTTGATGTAGGTTAAGACTTTTTGAACAGGAAAGTTGGCAATTGGCAATGGGAAAGTTGGCAAGGATTTCGGTTGAATAAAGATTGTGTCTTTTATATAATTTATGAGCTATATGAAATTAATGGAAAGCAGAAGGCAGTATGCAATAACAAAACGCTTAATCAAGATAAATTTTAGATTCTAATATGTAAGCATACGCTTCCGGAATTTACTCCTGCCTTCTGCTTACTGCTTTCAAAATACGTAGTTCATCAATTAAAACAACAAAGGTTTTCAACTGCAAACTGGTTCTAATTGCTTCTATGTGTTTCCCGCTTCGCTATCTGCTTCTTCATCCTGCTCAGGGATTCCGGTAATATGCCTAGATAAGAGGCTATCTGGTGCTGGGGTACCATTTGTTCAATGGTTGGGCAGCGTTGTATAAGCTCGTTGAAACGCGCTTCGGCATGTGCGCTTACAGTCATTAAAAAACGCTTTTGCAAAACCGTGAGATGCTTTTGGATTACCATGCGAAATACCTTTTCAAGGGCAGGTACTTTCTCATAACTTTTATCTTTGGTAGATTTATCTATCACAAGTAATTCACTGTCCTGCAAAGCTTGTATATTAAGTCCTGAGGGTTCTTGGTCGTAAAAGGATGCAATATCGCCTACCCACCAGTCTTCAAAGGCAAAGTAGAGCACGTGTTCAAGCCCTTTGTCGTCAATATAATAAATCCGAAATGCGCCTTTCGTTACAAAACCTTCGTATTTGCAAACTTCGCCTTGCCTTAGTAAATATTCTTTTTTCTTTACTTTTTTAAGCTTGTAAGCATCAGCAATAATTTTTTCATCTGCTTCATTCAGATGCGTCCTTTTATTAAAATAGTTAAGGAGTTTTTGAATAGAAAGTTCGGTGTTGTCCATTGCGTATTAAATTAAAAAGCACTTAATGCCCACTTCTTCTGAACCAGCATCCGTTTTAATATTATCACCTATCAATGCGGTTTTATCCGCCTTTACATCAAACCTTTCCAATGCAAAATAAAAAATAGCTGAATCAGGTTTTTCAACGCCCGCTTCTTCTGATGTAATGATTTGCTCAAAGTAACTCTCAATCTTTAGTTTTTTCATTTTCTGCAATTGAATCTGGGTGTTCAGGTCGGTGATAATGCCCAGACGAACACCTTTTTTATGCAATTGTTTAATGAGCTTAAGTGCCTCTTTATTGATGGTCATTTCAGAAAGAAAATGTTGCCAATAAATTTTTTCAAATAACAGGGCATCCGAGTAAATACTAGTGTTTTTTAAACCTGTTATCATTTCTTTAAAATACAACAAGCGACTGTGACAAGAAGCTTGCCCATGTAATCTTTGATTGATCTCTCTGCGTGCTGTGGCATAAAGTTCCTTGGTCTTTACCAAAGTAATGTCAAAGTGATTGGCAAATTGTTGCAATACCATTGCTAAAGAGGGTTGATGTGCATCCTCATAATTGTAAATCGTATTGTCAAGGTCAAAAAAAACAACCTCATAACTCTGCAACTCCTTTATTGTCGGAAAGTTTGACAATGGTTTAAAATGATTTTGCAATATTGACAAAGTCTCTGGAAGCTAATGCAGCACCTCCTATTAACGCCCCATCAATATCTGATTGGGCAAACAATTCTTTGGCATTGTCAGGTTTAACGCTTCCACCATAAAGGATGGAAATATTTTGTGCAATGTTTTCATCGAACAATTGGGTCACTACTTTCCTGATGTGGATGTGCATTTCGTTGGCTTGTGCAGAAGAGGCTGTAACCCCTGTGCCAATGGCCCAAACAGGTTCATAGGCAATAATGCATTTTGCAATTTCTTCGTTGCTTAATCCGGTCAATGCTTTCAATTGTTCCTCCACGATGTCGAAATGTTTATTAGCCTCGCGCTCTCCAAGGGTTTCACCAATGCAGTAAACAGGTGCGATTGCGTGTTTCAATGCAGTTTTTATTTTCGCAGCACAACTCTCATTGGTTTCGTTATAATACTGCCTGCGTTCACTGTGGCCCACTAAAACGTAATGTATGCCAATAGAAGTCAGCATGCTTGCAGATACTTCACCGGTATAGGCACCTTGCTCATTTTGATTTAAATTCTGTGCACCTATGCCAATCTTAGAGCCTTCCAATTGTTTGGCTAACCCCTGTAAATGGATATAAGGCGGAAAAATCAATAATTGTGCTTCATTCATCAATTCGGTGTCAGCCATGGTCCTTATTTCTTGAACCAATCCTTGTCCTTCGGTAAATGTCTTGTGCATTTTCCAGTTACCTGCTGCAATTTTTTTTCTACTCATCTGTATATTTATATTTTGTCTTTTTTTATGTATGTCTATGTTATCTAAATATTATTTTAGATAAGCTCTAGCATCCTGAGTTTGGCCGATAGCTATCAGGCCTAATGTTCCCAACTTCTATACGCTGATTCTTTTGCAAATATAGCTTCTAAAATTTCTTTATCTGTTTCAGTCAGTAATAAGCCCCGCCTTTGCATGACTTTTTCTGCGGTTTGGAAGGCTTTTTTAGGTGTGTAGGTTTCAAATCCAGAGGCACCACCCCAACTGAAAGAGGGTACAAAGTTGCGCGGAAATCCTGAACCAAATATATTAGCTGAAACGCCTACCACTGTTCCTGTATTGAACATGGTATTGATGCCACATTTACTGTGGTCGCCCATCATTAAGCCGCAAAACTGCAAACCTGTTTTCTCGAAATTCTTAGTGACATAATTCCAGAGCTTGACATCTTCGTAATTATTTTTGAGGTTGCTGGTATTAGTATCAGCACCAAGGTTGCACCATTCACCTAATACAGAATTACCCAAAAAGCCATCATGACCTTTATTAGAGTAGCCGAAGATAACAGAATTGCTTACTTCACCGCCTACTTTGCTGTGAGGGCCAATCGTAGTGCCGGTATAAATTTTTGCTCCCATTTTTACAGTAGCATGTTCACATAAGGCAAAAGGACCGCGTATCATGGCACCTTCCATCACTTCACTGTCAACGCCAAGGTAAATAGGGCCTTCCGTCGTATTAAAAATGGCAGCTTCCGCTTTTACTCCTTTTTCAAGGAAGACAGGAAATTCGCCAAATTGGGTATTGCTTGCACTTAATTTCCCTGATACTTTGTCTTTTGTCAATAAACTAAAATCATTCACAATTTCTTGGGAGTTAAATGTAAAAATATTGTGTATCCTATTGATTAGCAGTGCATCAGTAAAATTATAGGCTTGGGAAAAAGCAGATTGATTGAAATGTGTTGTCATGTAAGCTAGGGTGATATCGCCTTGCATCAGAATTTCATTTTGTTTTAATCCTTGTATTACCTTCACCAGGGCTTGTTGCGGTAGTAGGCGACCATTAATGAAGAGGTGGTCGTCACTTTCTATAATCGCATATTTTTTTGAAAGATGCGCCTGGGGTTGAATCGAAACAGTTTGCCCAAGGTGTTTCGCCCATTTTTCGGCAAGCGTCAATATGCCACACCTAATGTCTGCTGCCGCACGTGTTAAAGTAAACGGGCTCAAGTGTTCAGTTTGGTTATCGTCAAAAAGGATAATGGACATTGAATAATTTGATAATTTGCTAATATGATAATTTGATAATGCCCTTGCTTTGAAGCATGGGGCAAAAATACAACTTCAAAACAAAGCAATTTCAGGGAAATTATTGCAATTGAATTATACCCCGATGCCACTATTTTGAAACAATCCTTTAGCTATCTCACCTTAATAGTAGAATATCACTGTTGTACAAACACAAATCCCTTTGCCATGGCTTGTCGCCTGATAGCTGAAATTAATGCAGTGCCAAGCGTTCTCTCCTTAGCTGAGTCAGGATTCTTTTGACTGAGATATGCTTTGCGCTCCTTATTTAGAGTTGCTATTTTTATTGCATGAGCAGCTCTTTCTCTTTCTTTTAAAAGGATGATGTTTTTTTTCTGTGCCATCGTTTTTCCCTTCATTTCCGAAGGCAATTCCTTGTCTTTTGCCATTGCTAACCAACTGCTATCTGCCCTGTAAGCATCTACAACATCCCATTTGGTATTGGAGTAAACAGCATTATTGGCCTTTGATTCTGCGCGTTTAACAGCCACAGATGGACTCATTTCCATAGCGTTCCTATCTTGGTCAACCTGGTTGTTTTTGTATTGCGCACCCATGCTGCCGTAGGCCATATAAGTGATATTCAAACTGTCGTTTAACGAATTGATTTTATTGTCGTATGGGGTTGACATTTCAACGTAGTCAAGGGAGTTTTGGTCGATGAAGAAATATTCACCCTTGCCTATTATAGCTCCATCTCGCCAAAATTCATTGACGCCTGTAAGTGAGTCCCCACAGTGGATGGTGTTAATAATGATATGTTTTAAATTGGCATTAGCACAACTTCCTCTGTAATTAGTAATACCTTGATCGAAGGGCTCATTGCCTGCTATAAAAATAACCTTGTAAATAGAGTCATTGTAGTTCCATTTTAAAGCATTTAAGCTTTTAGCGATAACCCTGCCACAATATTCATCACCCCCGTTGGTTTTTAGGTTAAAAAGAACAAGTGAAATAGTGTCGAGGTCGGACGTGTAGTCGAGCAATTTGCGTATGTATCCACTTTCAGAACTTAGCGACTCTCTGCCATATTCATATAGGGCTATCTCGAGTTTTGCGGGATAGCCATTCTTGGAAGCTTTTGCCACTTCATTCACAATGGACCACAATTCAGCCTTGGCCTGATCAATAAGTCCATCCATACTATTGCTAACATCAAGCAAGAGGGCAAGTTGTATCACATTGTGCTGCGGATTTACAGGTAAAAACCCAATTGGTGTATCTGTTTTTAATTTTGGAGTTGGAGTGTCTGTTACTTTGGCTTTTGAAAACTTATTGGAGACGGATACGGCTATGGCGATTATGCCAATACAAATGCAGGAAGAGATGAGTAATTTTGACATGATCTTTCAATTTTAACTTGTAAATACCAGATGTTTTGAAAAGGTAAATGAAAAATGAAAATTATTTTTACAGATTTATTTTGATGAGAATTTAAATTATTGTACAAACACAAATCCCTTCACCATGGCCTGTCGCCTGATAGCGGAAATTAAGGCAGTGCCCAAAGTTCTTTCTGCTTTAACGGTTTGTCTTCTGGAGTTGATATATGCTTCCCTTTGCCTGTTGAGGGTGGCAATATTTTTAGAAAAAGTGCCCCTGTCCTTTTCCTTTTTCAAGATAATGGCTTTCTTTTCTGAAATGGACTTGCCTTTCATCTCCGCCGGTAATTCTTCGTCTTTTGCTTTTTTAACCCAAGTTGTGTCAGCCGCACTGGCATCTACTACATCCCATTTTGCATTGGAGTAGGCAAACTTATTCGATTTTGACGATGCCCTTTTGATGGCCACGGACTTGCCCATTTTTTTAGCGTTCATGTCTTGCGTTATTTGATTCATTTTATAGGTTGCTCCTGCAGTGCCATAGCCCATATAAGTGCCGTTCATGCTGTCATTAAAGGCGTCTATTAGCGAATCATAAGGCGTTTCAATTTCAACATAATTGTTAGAATTCTGATTGATGAAGAAGTATTCGCCTTTGCCAATTGAGGCTCCCTCTTTCCAAAATTCTTTTACACCCACCATTGAATCACCGCAATGAATGGTGTTTAGGATGATGTGCTTTTCGGCTGCATTTGCACAACTACTGCTATAATTAATGGTTCCCTGATTGAAAGGTTCATTCCCTGCAATAAAAATAACCCTGTAAATGGAATCATTAGACAACCATTTTAGTTCTTCAAGGCTTTTTGTAATTACTGCACCGCAGAACTCTTCGCCACCGTGGGTTTTTAAACTGAAAAGCACTTCAGAAATAGTGTCGAGGTCTGAGGTGTAATCAAGCAATTTCCTTACATACCCACTCTGGAATGTTAAGGTCTCCCTGCCGTATTCATAGAGGGCAATCTCCAGCCTAGCTGAATGGCCATTCTTGGAGGCTTTAGATACTTCATTGACGATTGACCAAAGTTCAGATTTTGCTTGGTCGATAAGGCCATCCATACTGTTGCTAACGTCAAGCAATAGGGCCAATTGTACTACATTGTGCCCAGGGTTTTCCCTTTCAGGACCCATAAAGGGTTGTGCATTTAGGCAAAGCATTCCGAGGCATAATAGGGTTAGCATTGACTTTTTCATAAAGCAGATGTTTGGGTTAAATACTATGAACGATGAAAAGGTAAATTTATTGTAAAAACAGTAAGCCAAATCGCAAAGCATGTTGATAGCTATCGGCATTGATGCCTTTGAAAACAAATTTTTAGATCAATAGATTCTCAGATTTAACTATAAGGAAGGTAAGCCACAGATGGAAATAAAATTAAAGGCGAAATAATTTTTTGTCCCATGACCCTGAAGGGGTCCAATATTCATAACCCGGGGTGCAACCCCGGGGTAAGAATGACCCGGATCTTTGTGTTTGGCGGTTTATTTGCGCTTTTGGCAAATAAAGTGACAAACACTTTTCCCCTAAATAAAAAAAAGTAAAAAATAATTATGATTTAAAATGCACTTTTGCAAAGTACAAATGGCAAAAGCAATCGTTAAATATTTTTGTAAGGAATGTGGCCATGTGGCCAATAAGTGGTTGGGCAAATGCCCTTCGTGCGAAGCGTGGAACAGTTTTACTGAAGAAGTAGTAAATAAAGGAGGATCTGAGAAGAAATTATGGGGTAAAAGTCAGAAAAAGGCTGAACCTAAAAAGATCAGAGAAATTATTGATGGCAATGAAATTCGCCTTATTTTACCTGATAATGAACTTAACAGGGTGTTGGGAAGTGGATTGGTAACCGGTTCTATAACGCTAATAGGAGGGGAACCGGGCATAGGTAAATCGACCTTGCTTTTACAACTTGCACTAAATGTACAGAAGAAAGTTTTATACATCAGCGGTGAGGAAAGCGAGAGTCAATTGAAGATGCGTGCAGAGCGGATTGGAATAAAAAATGATAACTGCTTTGTGATGTGCGAAACATCCTTGAGTAATTTGTTGAATTATCTTCAACAGGATCAACCGGAAATTTTAATTATAGATTCCGTACAAACACTTTCTTCAGAGAATATTGATTCGCCTCCTGGAAGTATCAGCCAAATAAAGGAGTGTACAGCAGAATTATTGCGTTTTGCAAAGGAAACCAATGTGCCGGTCTTTCTAATAGGTCATATTAATAAAGATGGCAATATAGCAGGGCCAAAAGTGTTGGAGTACATGGTGGATACTGTCCTACAATTCGAGGGAGATAGGCATTATAATTATAGGATATTGCGGACACTTAAAAACCGTTTTGGCTCGGCAAGTGAAATAGGGATTTATGAAATGCGGGGGAGCGGTTTAAGAGAAATTGAGAACCCCTCAGAAATATTAATAAGCGAAAGAGAAGAAAATTTAAGCGGCATTACCATTAGTTGTGCAGTGGAAGGTATCCGTCCTATCTTGCTTGAAACGCAGGCACTGGTAAGTAGCGCCGTATATGGCACGCCACAAAGAACAAGCAATGGTTTTGACTTGCGTAGATTAAGTATGTTATTGGCTGTGCTTGAAAAGCGTTGTGGATTTCAATTAGGGGCAAAAGATGTTTTTGTGAACATAGCGGGTGGTATGAAAATGGAAGATCCGGGTCTCGATTTGGGTATTATTGCTGCTATCCTTTCATCTTATGAGAATATAGCGATTAGCGGCGAAATTGCATTTGCCGGAGAGGTTGGTTTAAGCGGTGAGGTGCGGGCAGTTTCAAGGGTAGAGCAACGAATCAGCGAGGCGGAAAAACTGGGCTTTAAGGAGATTATGGTCTCAAAATACAATAAGGGTGTAGATGAATTTAAGACCAAAATGAAAGTAATAACGATTGGTAAAATTGAAGAGGCATTTGAATACCTTTTTGGTTAAGGAATTTTTAGTAAATTTGTGAAGCATGAAAATGGACAAAACAGTTTTTAGCGTTTATAAAAAAGAGGAGGAGCCTAATGACTTTTTATTTTGGCAAGGCAAAAGTATAAGTGAAAGGTTAAGGGCTGCTGCATATCTCAATAGCGTTGCCTACAATTATGATATTAATAATCCACCGAGAATGGATAAAACCGTTTTTTCTATTGTAAAAAGGCATGGGTAATATTTTTAATTCCGATTTTCAGGAGTTTATCGAGTCCTTAAACCATTCAGAGGTTGAATATTTGCTTGTTGGGGGCTATTCTGTAATTATTCATGGTTATTCGAGGACAACAGGTGATATGGATATTTGGGTCAATAAAACCATTGAAAATTATAAAAAGATAAAAAATGCTTTTTATGAATTTAAAATGCCATTATTTGATATGACCCTTGAAAAATTTTTACATTCTGATTCAGAAGTTTTTAGATTTGGAGTACCACCAACCAGAATTGATCTAATGACCAATGTATTAGGTCTTGTATTTGAAGAAGCCTTTCAAAGATCTACAATATATAAAGAAGAAGGATTTGATATCAGGCTGATTCATATCAATGACTTAATAAGAGCAAAAGAAACATCAGCAAGACCAAGGGATATCAATGACCTTGAAAATTTAAAATAAATGAAATTAAAATTAACGCATTGGATTATGATAGGCCTCGGTCTTGGAATCGTGGTCGGTCATATCATCAACATTACCTGGAGCGAAGAAGGGGTTAAAAGTTATATAGGTATCGCCTCTTTCGGTAGCATTATTTTCCTGAAATTGATTAAGCTGATTATCGGTCCCTTGGTATTGAGTACGCTTGTGGTGGGTGTAGCAGGTATTGGCGATGCCAAGACAGTTGGTCGCATGGGTATCAAGACCATTAGTTGGTTTGTTTTTGCAAGTTTAATTTCTTTGAGTTTGGGACTCGTATTGGTAAATATTTTAAAACCCGGTCATGAATTCATGAACCAGTTACCAACCGCAGCGTTGACAAATTTACCAACCACCGAGGGCTTTAATATGGCTCATTTTATTGACCAGTTGGTGCCCGAAAATATTTTTGTTGCGCTCTCCAGCCATAAAATGGTTTTACAAATAGTGGTTTTTTCTATCTTTTTCGGTTTGGCCTTATCGGCTATAGGAGAGAAAGGTGAACCAATGGTAAAAATGATGGACTCATTGGCACATGCCATGCTTAAACTAACGAATATGATTATGTGGATAGCGCCGGTTGCAGTTTTCAGCTCTATATCAATTGTTGTAGCAGAAAAAGGTCTTCATATTTTGGTGCAATATGGCAAAGTGATTGGTATGTTTTATTTTGGCTTACTACTCCTGTGGATCATTTTAATTTCATTTGGTTATGCATTCATTAAGAAGAAAGTATGGAGTTTGTTGTCACACATCCGTGAGCCATTGATGCTCGCATTTGCAACCGCAAGCAGCGAATCTGCCTACCCAAAATTACTCAACCAATTGGATAGGTTTGGTATCAAAGAGAAGATTACCAGTTTTGTTTTGCCTTTAGGTTATTCCTTTAATCTCGATGGCAGTATGATGTACATGACCTTCGGTTCAATCCTTATTGCACAAGCCTATAATGTACCGATGGATACCAGTCAACAAATTACCATGTTGTTAATATTAATGATTACAAGCAAGGGTATTGCCGGCGTACCGCGTGCATCGTTGGTAGTAATTGCAGCCACAATATCTGGTTTTAATATTCCTGAAGCTGGTATAGCATTACTCTTGCCGATTGACCAGTTTTTGGATATGGGACGCACAGCAACGAATGTGGTAGGTAATGCAATAGCAACCGTAGCTGTAAGTAAAATGGAAGGAGAGGAGATTGGGCATCATCACCACCATGAGAAGAAGGGCCATTAGAGAAGTTGGCAATGGGATAGTTGGCAGTTGGCAAATTAGGATAGTTGGCAATTGGGATAGTTGGCAGTTAGCAAAAGAAAATCCAAGTTGGCAAAGGGATATTGCATTAATAAAACATAACTTCATGCAACGGCAAACTTTGCCAACTGCCAACTGTCCTCAATTGTCCTCAATCGCCCTTATTTGCCAACTTATCACAAAATAGAATTAGTTAATAAAACATAACTTCATGCAACGGCAAACTTTGCCAACTGCCAACTCTCCCCCTTGCCAACTGCCAACTTCTAGACTAACTGCTCCGTTATCCCCGCCATCGTTCTTTTGGTAGAGGCATGGTTATAGATAATATCAAAAACCGCATTAAGTATAGGCATATCAGCTTTTACCTCTTCATTGATATCATGCATGGTTTTAGTGGCATAATAACCCTCAGCTATCATATTCATTTCCATTTGGGCGCTTTTTACATTGTACCCTTTGCCTAGCATGGCACCAAAAGTTCTGTTGCGACTGAATTGTGAATAAGCTGTTACAAGCAAATCACCTAAATAGGCATTCTCCTTAACATCTCTGTGGGTTTGATGACTCGCATCAAGGAATCTTTCTATTTCCCTTGAAGCACTAGAGACCAGTACTGCCTGGAAATTATCGCCGTAGCCCAGGCTGTGACAGATGCCACATGCAATAGCATATATATTTTTTAGGACGGAAGAATACTCGATGCCGTCAATATCGGAAGTGGTTTTACAATGAATATAATGGCAAGTAAGTATTTCAGCAAGACCCTGCGCTGTGTTGTCATCCGAAGAGGCAACGGTGAGGAAGCTCAATTTTTCCATGGCCACTTCTTCTGCATGACAAGGGCCACTTACAGCAGCAATATTTTCTTTTTTAACACCCCAAGAATCTTGTAAATAGTGGCTAATGATTTGATGTGTTTCCGGGATAACACCTTTTACTGCGGATAAGATAATTTTATCCTTAAACGCATCCCTGTCCAGCTCGCTTAAAACGGAATGTACGAAGGCAGAGGGAACTGCAATCAGCACTACATCAGCTCCTTTAACAGTTTCAACAAGGTTGTTATTAATAGTCAATTTGTCAAAGTTCAGGCGCACATCGGCGAGGTAGCGCGGATTATGACCATAAGTATGGATGAAATTAACATCTTCTTCCTTTCTTAACGCCCATTGGATAGTTACTGGGGCATTGCTATCACTCATTATTTTTATTAATGCTGTTGCCCAACTTCCATTTCCGATCACTGCAATCTTCTTCATAATAGTACTTAAGATGAGGGGCGAATTTAGTAGGTTTCGATTTTGAAACAAAAAATATTTTTTTTTAACTTTGCAATGAATTTAAGTAACAAGAATTTTTCCTATATTGTACTGCAACCCTGAAAGGGTTGAATGTTAATAACCTCGGGTGAAACCCCGGGGTAAAGAATAATGCGAATGTACATGGTTTGGCGATTTATTTGCGCTTTTGGCAAATAAAATGACAAACACTTTTTACGTACTAATTAGCTTGATTACACACAATGTGGTAAGCTCTAAAAAATAAATTAATATTGCAGGGAATGTCAGGTCTTTCAGCCATCATCTTAAGCTATACCAACAGTGAGAAAATTCACCGTATGGCCCTTGATTGTATTCGCACCCTTATACAATCTGAAGATTTTATTAATACCCACGAATTGGAAATAATACTGGTAGAAAGCAACAGGAATTATGTAGCAGATGGATTTGCATATCCCGATAATGTCAAAGTAATCATACCAGAAATCCCATTTAATTTTCATGCGTATTTGAATATTGGTATCCGCGCTTCAAGCATGCAATTTGTAGCCTTGTGCAATAATGACCTTTTATTCCATGAAGCATGGTTCACAGAGATACTAAATGTTAAAAAGCAGTATCCTTCTTATAAATCTTTTTGCCCGGTTCAACCCAAAGAGAAAAAACCAGCAGGTAGTTTTGAGAAAGGATATGTTGTAAGAAAACATGTGAAAGGTTGGTGCCTTGTTGCCGAAAGAGATTTGTATGATAAGATAGGGTTGCCCGATGAACAGTTTAAGTTTTATTATGCAGACGATGATTATGCCATGACCCTTAAAAAATACCATGTGCCACATGCATTGGTGTCGGCATCAGTTGTACAACATCTGGGCGGTGAAAATACAGAAACTTTGAGGGAAGAAGGCAAGGAAGGATTTGTAACCAATGCAACGCAACAAAAAGGATTGCCAAAATATCTTTATACGGAAGGTTATAACTGGATTTTAAAAAATGAACAACTACTGAACGGACATTTGAAGTTCCATAAAAAATGGGGTGGTATAAGGACTATTTCCTTGAAGAATAAATTATCGAGAATTGGCTTGGGTGGATTGGTGAGGTGGTAAATAAATAGAACCGAAAGCCATTAACCACAGAGAAAAAACCAAGTCAAGCCAACACGAAGTTCACAGAGGGATTCTTAATTAAGGCAATATTTTTTTATTAATCTATATTGCGTTTCCCGGCCTGTCTCAGGCCGGGTCGAATATCAATAGCCCCGGGTGCAACTCGGGTTGTTAATGAATCAACGTTTGGTTTTTGGCGATTTATTTGCTCGGCCATCGGTGGAAATTAAAATGACAAAAACCATCTTGCCAGTTTGAGATACAACTGTAAACATCACCCAGGCTTTTGCGTGAAGGATAGAAACGGAAAGCCCGCACCATGTACCATAGCGAAGCAGGGTACATGAGCGGACTTGTAGCGGATAGCCTTCCCGATAGCTATCGGGACTGCTGGGGACACGCCCAAATATTTCTCACAATCAAAACTGCAATTAATCCTTAAATCACCGCACATAATAAACCACTACCTGCACCCCATAGAATACCTTAAAAAGAACTTCTTGTGATGTCATCTTTGCTTCATTAAATAATAAATCATCATGATAATCCCATTTAAAAACCTCCTCTTTTTTTCATTGCTAATTCTGTTATTGTTATTAAATGCCTGCATTAACAAACGACCACAAATTGTAGCAGTGAATCCAGAATTTGCAAAGTATGTTTCCGGCTATACCTCCGGGAATATTAGTCGCAACCACAATATCCGAATAGAACTGGCTGAACCCTACCCCACAGGCGATAAAAATACCATCAGGGTTTTACCCGACTCCAACCTCTTAAAAGATATATTTGAATTTGAACCCGAGGTAAAGGGTAAGGCGATATGGCTCAATGACCGGGTAATAGAGTTCGTTCCTGCACAACCCTTGCCTGTGAACCAATTTTACACTGTTACTTTCGACCTTGATAAGGTGGCTAATGTAAAAAAGGATTTTAAGGAATTTGTTTTCCAATTTGCTTCCTACCCACAGAATATGACCCTGGAAGTGGATGGCTTAAGGAACTACGATGATTACAATACCCAATTCCAGAAATTAACAGGAAGGGTAACCACTTCAGATTTTGCAGATTCCTTGCTGGTGAAACAAACCATTAAGGCATTAGTGAATAATAAAAATACAAAAATTAAATGGACCCACTCCTATAGCAACAACATTTTTTATTTTTATATAGATAGCATTAAACGCGGGCTTACTGAAGGGAAAATAGAGGTTAGCTGGGCGGGTAAACCAATTCAATCATTATCGAGTGGAACTAGGGTGGTAGAAATTTCCTCCATGGGTGATTTCTCTGTTACACAAGTGAGAATTATTGACGAGGACGATCAAACGGTAGAATTATATTTTAGTGAACCAATTGCTTATAACCAGAATTTGAAAGGTATCATAGAACTTCAGGACGTTGACAATATGACCTATTCTATTGAAGGCAATACAGTAAAAGTTTATCCTGATAAAAGAATTGAAGGAATGAAAGAACTGAAGGTATCTACAGGAATAAAAAATGCACAGGGTTATAAAATGAATAAGGCTTATTTTAATCAATTAGCCTTTGCTGAACCTAAACCAAGAGTAAAGCTTGCAGGCAACGGTTCTATTTTGCCAAACTCTGGAGGATTGATTTTTCCTTTTAAAGCCATTAGTTTGAAAGCGGTAAATGTGCGTGTGATAAAAATTTACCAGAACAACGTACACCAGTTTTTACAAGTTAACAATTTAGATGGTGAAGATGGTTT
>JBBQIF010000009.1:0-17146 GCA_038324665.1 Bacteroidia bacterium | reverse complement strand
GGTTGCTGTATCGTGTCAAATTGCTTTTTTAAATAATTAACCTGGTTGGCCCTTTTGGTGTAAGCATTTTTCATACGGGAAATAATATTTTTAGACTGAACTATTTTTTCCTGGTTACCCGCAGGTAGTTTTTCAATAAATTTAAAATCCTTTTTTTTGAAGCGAAAAGATTGAAGATGTACGTTGTATATTCTATATGATTTTGAGTCAATGTCTATATCAGCAAAAATCGACATATTCCCAGTTTGGTAGTTAAAATCGACAATTCCTTTATTCTTGAGTTTATAATTTGAAAAAATCACCATTCCGTAATCCCCTTTTTTTCTTGCATCATTAAGTTTTTCAAAATAATAATATTTAAAATTACATTCTCTTTTAATTGAATCAAGGGTTGAGTTTCCCGCTTCACCAATATTTAAAAATTCTTGCATACAGAATATATCCGGTTTTAAAATATTAATTTTCTCAATGGTCTCCTTTACATACCACTTCGATTGATAGTAACCGAATAGTGCCACGTTATAAGAAATGATTTTAATTTTCTTTAAATTACTTTCAGTAACGGCGGTTTTACTATTAAAACTAATCGTTTGATGTATATAAGGTGTTCCAATAAGCAATGCTATAAGGCTGTATAAAGCCTTTCTGTTCAATTGAAATAGCCATAAAGCAAACAAGAAAATATTAATAATAATTAGGAATGGAAATGCTAAACCCAAAAATACGATTGGCCAGAAAAGGTTAGGGTTAACTAATGTGGAGGCATATGAACCAAAGAGTAAAACAATGGCAATAATATTGAATGAAAATACAATCCTTTTTAAATACTTAATCAAAATATTTTATTCCTGACTGGCCTTAAATAGAATTTCTTTCTCTTGCTTACTTAATTTATCGTATCCGTTCTTAGATATTTTATCAAGTATAATATCGATATCTTCCTGTGATGGTTTTCTGTTGGTTTTTGAATGTTGGGTAAATTTTTTTTCACTTGTCTCATGTGCATTTACCTTTACTTTAAATTTCCGTTCATCCGGTTTATTGTTGAAAAGAGATTCAAATAGATTTATCTGTATGCGTCCTTGTCTGTATTTTGCAAATATATATCCAAATAAAGCCCCTCCTATATGGGCAATATGGCCACCTGAATTGCCTACAGGAATCGAGATTAAATCAAGGAAAAGGAAAATCAAAGCCAACCATACTAAACGTATATGAATGATGCCAAAAAGTGCAATTCTCATATTGGGAGCATAAGTAGCTGTTGCAAAGAGAATTGCCATTATGCAGCCGCTTGCACCTACCAGAGTTGAAGCTTTGCCACTGAAAACTGGGAATATGGCACTGCTTATGATATACAATACACCGCCAATCAGACCGCCCAAAAGATAAACCCTCCAAGCATCATCTTTTCTGAAAAAATCAGTAAAAATCCTACCGGTAAAATAAAGCATCAGCATATTAAACAATAAGTGAAAAGGTCCAGCATGCACAAATTGGTAGGTGAAAATAGTCCAGGGAGTGTGGGGAAGATGGTTGAAATCAGAGCTTAAGGCAAGATAGATGCCTGCTATATCTACATGTTTGTTAAAAAGATAGAGATTAAGGTTAATAAGGCCAAGCACTACAAAGATAGCCACATTGATAAAAATGAGTTTAATTATGGGCGTGCCGTACCTGAACTGATATTTTAAATCTTCCGTTAGATTCATTGCTAGGTCTATCTATTATAGCCATCATAAGTAGGTTTTCGAAGAAAACACTCTTTATGATGGGTTATGCCATGTAGTTAGGTTTTAGATTTATCGAAAACCTAATTGATATAGGTATAACACAAAGTTATAGTAAAATGTTGCATTGCCAGTGAAAAATTTACTCAAATTTAGTTAAAATTATTCTAAAAGTCTTCAAAGACATCATAATTATTAATGGATTGTTACTGTCATTCAGGTATAAGATGGTTTCTTCTCCATCAGATATTTTAATACAATCTACAAGTAACGATTCATTTTTAACGTTAAATATTTCGACCTGCTCATGCCCAGCAAAATAAAATTTGTTACTACTAAATCCATTGGTGGCAAAGTAAGCAGATGAATCTTTTGCAAGTTCATTGAATTGTTTTTTGCTTAGCCAAGCAGTAATTTTAGAGTTAAGGGTATCACTGCTGCCGTTGTCAAAATAATTTTGTTGCGCAAATGCTGAATCCAAAGCACTTCCATTGATCAAAACTTTACCGGCTTCCGGCGCAATGCTACTGGAACCCCTGCGCCAATTAAATCTTATTTCATTTTTGTAATCAAAAACTGTAGGCTCAATGATGAAGGAACTTTGTTTTGAATTAGCAGCATTTCCCTTGATATCATAAGTCAGTAAGGATCCTTTTTTAACGTCCAATTTCTTTAACATATCACTGCAGTAATCAGAAATATCGAAATCATTATCCTCCGAATTTTCACGAATATATTTTGCCATGACACACATTGAGTCTGTCTGGCCAATATTTTTCATGTATTTTAACTTTAATTTTTTTATACCTACATCATTTGGATATATTCTGGTCAATGAGTCGATATCGTTTTTAACATCATACTGGCCAATTTCCATTTTATAGGTAGCCCGCATATACATACAAGTATAACGGTCGTCGCTATGCACCCTATTAAGCAATCGAGAAATGGTATTTATAGCGGCCTGTTTCATACCTAATTCATATTGGCACCTAGCATAGGGCAGTTGGAGGATGATCCTTGAGTTCGTATCTTTCCAGATTTTGGTAAAGCCTATATCAAAATACTGTAGGGCTTCTTCATAATTTCCACCAACGGCGGCCACAAGACCTAATGAGGCATATCCTTCTGCGGATTTGCTGGCCAGAAAAATGGTTTTTCTGCACAATACCCGTTTCATACTATCACTGAAAAACATATAGGTAAGGTGATTTACCGCAAACTGTGAATATATCTCAGGTTCTGTAGGATTGTTTTTATAAATGATATTCAAATTTTTCCATATATCTGGAATGTCGTTGTTAAACATGGCAATGTTAGCACGCAGCATAAATGCATCGCGGTTTTTTGGATCTAAAATAAGTATTTGTTTAATAGTAGCTTCACACTCCTTGTCTTTATTGTTCTTATAGTGATCGTAGGCTTTTTCAACAAGTTTTACTAAAGCAGGGCTTGCCTTTTTGGGAGTGGTAATAGTAGTTTTCGGTTTTACCCCTGTCCCAGTGGTAGTTGTTTTTGGTTTAACGCCAGTAGCAGTTGTAGTTGTTTTCGGCTTAACAACTGGTTTCGGTTTTGGCTTGGCTTGCTGGGCCAATATTGCCAATGGAAATAGAAACGCGATGAATAGTGATGTTGTAATATAGGCCTTATATTGCGTTAAGTTCATTTGTATTTATTTTGCTGATTCAAACCTACACAATTTTCTTACCAAAAAACAGTAGGTTTAGAATTTATTTTATTAATAGAGTTTTTATTCGGTCAAAATTATGAATGATAGCCATCAATAGTTACATTATGAAATAATAGTTTGCTCCCTGTCCGGGCCAACAGAAATAATATTAATGGGCATCCCAAGAGAAGTCTCAATAAAATTGATGTATTGAAGGAATATTTCAGGCAATTCAGTTTTCGTTCTGCAAACTGTTAAATCTTCATCCCAGCCTTTGAAAGTTTCATAAACCGGTTCTACAGTATCATTGCATAAATCATAGGGTACCTGATCGGTAAGTACACCGTTCACCTTATATCCAGTACATATTTTTATTTCATCAAATCCGCTGAGAACATCACTTTTCATCATAATAAGATAATTAACGCCACTTAACATAATTGCATACTTAAGTGCCACTAGGTCAAGCCAGCCACAGCGTCTCGGGCGGCCTGTAGTAGCCCCAAATTCTTTGCCTTTCTGCCTTAACCTTTCTCCGGTTTCTTCAAGCAATTCTGTAGGAAAAGGGCCACTTCCTACACGGGTACAATAGGCTTTGAAAATGCCATATACCTGTCCAATCCTTTGAGGTGCAAAACCCAGTCCGTTACTGGCACCGCCACTGATGGTATTACTAGAGGTAACATAGGGATAACTACCAAAATCTATGTCTAGCATACTTCCTTGAGCACCTTCTGCTAATATCTTTTTTGTTGTTACCCAATCATTAATAAGATATTCAGTATCTGCCAATTTAAATGATTTTAGGTATTCGCAGGCCTCGAAAAATTCAGATTCGAGGGATGGAAGATCAAAATCTGTAAATCCAAGAAAAGAAATAAGACTTAGATGTTCGGTTTTTATCTTCTGGTATTTGTTTTCAAAATCTTTAACTGAAATATCACCTATGCGCAGGCCATTCCTTCCAATTTTATCTCTGTAGGTAGGCCCAATGCCCCTAAGTGTGGAGCCAATTTTATTATCGCCTTTAGCGTGTTCACTCGCGGCATCTAGTAACCTATGGGTCGGAAGGATTAGGTGTGCTTTTTTCGAGAAGATGAGATTGGCTCTTACATCAGCCCCCGCAGCTTCAACCCTTTCAATTTCTGCTTTTATCCTAACAGGGTCAACCACTACACCGTTACCAATGATATTGGTGCAATTGCTATGGAAAATACCTGATGGAATGGTATTCAGCACGTGGGTTTTCCCATTGAATTTCAGGGAATGTCCTGCATTTGGGCCGCCTTGGAAACGGGCCACTATATCATATTTAGGGGTAAGGAAATCGGCAATTTTGCCTTTGCCTTCATCTCCCCATTGTAACCCCAGAACTATATCTATTTTATTCATCTTTATGGACAACTTCTAAATGGCAACTTTTACAAATATTTTTCTCATCAATCATTGGGTTGCCGTACAAATGGAGAGAATGATGAGAAACATTAAAACCCAGCAAGCCACCCATGGTGGAATTGATTTGCTGAATGCGTGGGTCGCAGAATTCAAATACCTTGCTGCAGTTTAAGCAAATTAAATGATCGTGTTGGCGAAATCCAAAACTTTGCTCATACATGGCGATATTCTGGCCGAACTGGTGTCTTTTCACAAGGTTGCAATCTAAAAGCAAATCAAGTGTGTTGTATACTGTTGCACGACTCACATGGTATTTCCTGTTTTTCATTTGAATGAACAAGGTATCTACATCAAAATGACTTTTATGGGTATAAATTTCATCTAAAATTGCATAGCGTTCAGGTGTTTTCCTTTGCTTTTTCTTTTCGAGATAAGCGGTAAAAATTTTCCGTACTTCAGATTTAGTTTCAGTTAATTTATCCTCTTTCATTGCTGCGCAATTAAATAAGGGGCAAATTTCGCTAAAAGAAAGGGAATATACTAATGGGTTATGAATATTGTATTAACAAGTTAATATTGTCTGAATTGTGACTTCAGCGCGACCTTTTCAAGAGGCTAATATGAAGATCCCACTTTCCAGGACCATGATTGAACAAATAAGTTAATGACTTACGATCAATTTAAATTGATATTTGCTCCCATTAATTTGATAAGAAATAATATAGATTCCATTATTCCAGGAACGGGTATTAATTATTGATTTTTTTTCATTTGGGGTAGATTGATATATTTCACTTCCAACAATATTTCTGATGGCAATATTTTCAAACACAAATTTATCAGAGGATATAATAACAAAATTATCTGCCGGATTTGGGTAAATAGTTACGGAATCAATAAAATGAAGCAGTAAGTTCGTCTTATTCCACTGTCTAATATTTATTGTATCTGATCCATAGCAACCATTGCTATCAGAAACAATTACATAATATTTGCCTGGTTTCTTTACAATGATTGATTGATTTGTTTCATTGGTATTCCATTTATAACTGTTATGTCCTGCACCTCCATTTAGAGTTACATTCAATGATATGTCCGGATTGAGTACAAGGTCTTGCCCAAGATTAACAACCGGATTCGTATGTTTCAAAATTAGTATAGTGTCTTTTGCTATGCAACCATTGGAGGCTTCAACTTTAATATCATATTTACCTTCATCTGTTGCCCTAATTTTTTGTGTATTCATTCCGTTCATCCAGTTATATTTTTTAAATCCGGGTCCGGCATCTAACACTATATCCATTCCATCGCTTTCACAATAGGAAGTATCCTTACCTAAATCAACTGGCTGATAAAATTCTGAAATTACAATCGTATCTTTTCCAATACAATCGTTAAATGCAGTGGCAATAACTGAATAAGTTCCTTTAGTTTGCACCGATATTTTACGGGAATTCTCATTAGTTGACCATTGGTAGTTTTTAAGACCACCACCAGCATCAAGTAAAAGTGAAAAATTATCGAATCTACAGTAAAAAGTATCATTATTGAATTGAACAATAGGACTTGTGTTTTCTGTAACAATTAGCGTATCACTTCCTTTGCAATAATAATCATCCGTAACTTCTATATAATATTTGCCCTTTTTAGTGATGGTAGTTGTTGGGGTTGAATCCATATTCGACCATTTGTAAACTTTATAATTATTACCGGCGTTTAGGTTTATGAGAAGTCCATCCAAAGAGCAATAAGCAGTATCATTACCTAAATTTACAGTTGGGTCCGTAATTTTGTTGACAGCTATTGTATCACCGCCTACACATCCCAAATTATTAGTGACCAAGACACTATAAATGCCGGAAGATTTGACACTTAGATTTTTAGTTTTAATGCCAGTGGACCATTGATAAGAAACAAAGTTAGCGCCGGCGCTTAATGTCATGTTAATACCATTACTGGCACAGTAATTAACATCTGGGCCAAAATCAACAATTGGATTTAACTTTTTAGTGATAATCACAGAATCTGATAATTCACAACGATTCGAATCAGTAATAAATAATGAAAAAATCCCACCATTTTTAGCAACAATTGATATAGTGGTATCCCCATTCGACCAGCGGTACTTATTATTGTTGATGTTAGAGGACAAGACATAACTGATGCCATTATTTGCACAATACGAGGTGTCTTTTCCAATGGTTAATTTTTTTGTCCTTTTTATCAAGAGTTGATATTTTGCTCTTTCGCTTTCACAATAAACAGGAATATTATAAAAGATCTTGCCATTAAAAATATTATTTGTAGTGACGCCTCCAAACAAATAAGATAAACCCGAGCCATTAAAGAAGGTTAAGTCATTGTTATTCGTGCTTAAGGTGCCGGAGGTTATACGTGCATCAAAATTTAGGTAGATGGCATACAAAGAATCTTTCAATAGCTTTATGGGTTTTCTTAATCTTATTATATATTCTAATGAATCATCCAAAGGGCTTGCTAGAGCAGAATCCATGAGCACCCACTTGAAAGATTTGGTCTCAAATCCGGAAAAAGTGCCCTTTTTTAGATAAACATTAATGTTTTTATTCGTGCCACTATTAATAAATATAGAACTGAAACTATCAATAATGATGTCTCTTTTTGGTTTCAAATTAAACATAACCCCACCGTCTGCCTTGGTGTCTCGCTTATTAATGGTTTTAATTGATGAGGGAATACCATGTTGATAGACATTGGATACAAAAAATGTTGTATCATAGTTTAAATTATTAATTCTTAAAGTATCATTAATGGTAATGAGGTTGTTTCCCGTTTCTGCACCATACCATTTTAAAAAGGAGTTGGCTGGATGAAGTGCTGTTAAAAGAGATACTTTATTGTCACAAAGCGTGTCTTTCTTTGGTTTTGGGGCAATTGGGGACTCATATAAGAACCAGGAATTTGTGTACAAAGTATCATTGAGCTTATTGCTATCTAAAGAAGAATTAAGGTAGGTTTTAAATTTAAAATAGCCGCCTTTTAAGGTGCTAAATTTACTTAATTTTATGGTGTCATAGGCGCCAGGATGGAGTTTTTTAGAATAATTAGAGCTGAGGTTATAGTTTTGATTATCTGTTGCTGTTATAATAGAATAGATTTTAAAATTAGGCATCGTATCTGCACCATTGTTAAAAATTACAGCTGAAATATAGGAGGAATCTATTCCACATTGTATGGGAAGCGTGTTGGTTAAAATTTCGGTTAATTCAATATCGGTTTTTACAGGGATTATAACATATGCACCAATGTCAGGTTTAAGACTATCTATTTTAATGCCATCGATATCTGTTTGAAGAAATTTAGTAGGAAGACCTTTTCTTTTAAATTTCATTGTTTTCAAGTTTAAATCATTAGGATTAGTGACATTGAGTTGAATAGAAAGTGAATTGGAGTCACTTGGAACTTTTGTTCTCCATTCAGAAAGATTCGCATAATATGCTACCGGCTTGGCACTTACAGAATAGGAAGTAATATTGCTCCCATTTGAATATAAATTATTGTTCTGTGTTTTTATTTTTATATTTGTATATCCTAAAAATTGTATGGCAACGCCTTTACCATAATTCATAATATTATTATTCGAAATAATGTCATTCATTTTGGAAATATTACTATAGGATACTAGAAATGCCGCATTTACAATTGAATTGCCCCTATTGTGTAAAGCGAATTGTTATATACAAAAGTCGTGTCAATGATTGTTAATATTTGAATGCAATTAGACCAAGAGCTATTAGATTTGTTTACAATTGTTACTGAATTATTCGCTACAATGCAATTTTTTGTATCTTCAATAATAATACCATATTGTCTATCGCTATATGAATTAAGTATAATCTTATTTTTTTGAATTTTAAAATTATAATTACGCACATAAATCCCTAAAAGTCCATAAGGGCTAACTGAGGTTTGTAAGTTTTTAGTGCTTTCGATTTTATTGGATTCAAGGAGTATTGAATCAGAATAATCAAAATAAATACCAGCAATAGCGGTATTTGAGATGGTATTCTGAATGATTTGAGATTTTGGACAATACGCAAAACCTATACCAATTATATTATTTTTGAGAACACATTTTTTCACAGACAAATTAGAATTACCAGTGGAATTGCAGTATATCGCTGATTTTTTTGCAAATGTTTTATGAGTAAATGGTTTATAGCCAAATGAATCGTATAAAGTGACATAAAAACTTTTACTAATAAAAGAGTCATTTATTAGATTTAAAAACCGGACATTTTCTTTTATTTCAACAATGCGGCTGTAATTTGTATCCAAGGAATAGAAGGATATGCCGCTAATGGTAACATATGAAATATTTTTTAATAAGATTACATTGTTATCATTAGGTCCGGTCGCTTTGTATGAAACCCGTGGTGTTTTTGTGTTTTTTGGGTCAGAAATAAAACTGATGGAATTAACGGCAGATACACCTCTAATAGAATCAAAAATTAGTCTTTCATTGTAATTACCGCTTCTTAGTAAAAACCTAATGGGGCCGCATATGCCACTGTATTTTGCAATACGTAGCGCACTGTCTATGGTAGTAAAATTTGGAGAAGATCCTCCAATTGTAAAATCACCACTCATTGCAATTAATATCGGCTTTGTAACAAGTGTATCATTTGAGGCAAAACTATCCTGTTTATTATTTGATGTGCTGACCCAAATCTTAACTTTAGTAACGCTGCCCGCTTTAAAATTATAGGAACCGATTTTAATGAGAGTGTCATTCTCGGTTTGTAATTTGCCTTTGAAGGTAAAATTAATTTGGTTGACAAAAGCTGATCCGTTTTCGGAAATTTGCCACATTATTTTGCTTGAATCAATGGTCGAAAATCCATTGTTTTTAATTTTAATACGAACCTCTCCAATTCCCGAACAGGAATTATTTTCAATACTTGTTAAAGCCAAATCTATTGTTGGCAGTTTTAACTCATACGGTCCAATATCTGGTTGGTCTGTCTTTCTTATTCTTCCAATAATATCATTCTTAATATCTTTGATAGGTATTCCTTTTTTATATAAATCAAAAGATAAAGAATTTAAATTCTCAGGATTTTCAAATACAATTTTCTTGTTAATGGAATGAGAATCCAATTTTGTACCGGCCGTATAACTGCCAAGGGAAGCATATTGCCCACTAGTGCTTCTATTTACGAAATATTTGCCTTTAGTATAGATAAAGTTATAATCGGATTTCATATCATAAGTAAACCAATAACCATAAGATGTTGTATCATGATATAAGGCGTACCCATTTTCTGCATAATAAATATTGTTTTTAAGGGTTGACCTAAATGTATAATTGTTTGAGTTAAATTTTAATGCAACAGCGTTTTTGCTCTTGTTGAAGGTGGCTATTGAGTTATAAAAAATAAAGAAATTACTTAATTGAGTAATATATACCCCGGTAAAATTGCCGCTTTTTGATGTATCATAGCCACAGATTATATTATTATATACCTTGGTGCTCGCATAGCAGTCATTGAAATTAATGCCATATCCATTTTGTCCGCTCACATAAATTTTATTGGAAAATAAAGTTGAATATCTACAGGCGTTTAAATAGTAGCCGTATGCATCAGTATATTTATTGATGTCTTTGCTGTAATTGCCTTCTAATGAAAGCGAGTCTTGATTGGTTAGGGACAATGCCATGTAATAGTATTTCTGAAAGGAACATTGTGTGATTTTATTTTTCCTATCGCAGATAAAATTTTTTTTCCCATCCAGATATATGCCAAAGGAGCCGTTTAGAAATTTGCAATTTGCAATTTTTAAATTATCAATCTTAAGAGATGAGTCATGATAAATTATGGCAAAATTAGTTGAGGTTGAATTGGTGTCTTTCCCTAAAAAGTTACAGGCATTAAAACTTGTTGAGTTGCAGTTGGTGTTAAAACTAATAATTGTTCCATAAGTAGAACTTGAATCAACCACAAATGTCAATGAATCAAATTTGAGAAAACTTTGTTCAATCTTTATTAAAAAATTATTTGCCGAATCGTTTTTGCTTTTGAAAATAACAGGAGAGCTGTTAGTTGGGTCAGGGCTAATTTGAATGAATTTATTGCTGTCTGCCCCGCTTATGTTTGAAATTGTTGTGCTTAAAGTGTAATTGCCAGAGCGCACATTAAGTCGTACTTTGCCTGAAACACCATTTATTTCCATATAATTAAATGCACTGTCTAAATTTGGAAAATTGGGAGATGCTCCACCTACAGTATAAGTGCCTGACAACTGGGCGCACAAATTTTGAGCACAAACAATTATCATAAAAATGCCATATTTTCTAAAATCCATGTTTCATATTGATAATTTATACTGACTAAAAATGCAAGATACTAATTTTAGGTTGTGAGTCTCTTGTTAGTTAACTTAGTGGTAAATTCATTTTCGAAATTCATTTCAAATGTATAGAAATTTATTTAGTTGACAAATTAATGCTGTTTTTATGTCAATAACACACTTTTTTTTTGGAATACGAGTCGGATTCAGCAGAAAAGTTTTAATGGTATGGGTATATAGACAATCCCAAAGGTTCAAATTTGTTCGAGCAGTTTGTGTTTAGGAAATTGCTATAATATTTTTTAATTTTCTAAAAATAAGTTGAATAAAGCGAATTTGTATTTTAATTGCTAATTACCAACTTTTCAGTAGATACAATACAGATAAATTATTCTCTGTCTTTCAAAAAGACAGAGCCATAGGTAATATTCAGTATTTCACAAAGCTCGCAATCTTTCTGGTAGTGCCATTTTCCAAAATAAAGTAATACACGCAAGCAGGTAATTGAGTGATATCAAATTCTTCGCACATTTTTTGAGTTACACGGGTTTCCAGTATGCGACCTTTCATATCCATTAGTTTTAATGGTGCCGTTAAAAAGCAAATTTCGCTAAAAGAAAGGGAATATACTAATGGGTTACGAATATTGTATTAACAAGTTAGTGGTTAAGTATTCAGTTATTTGGTTAATTATTATTTGGGATGGAATTGGAATCGTTACGTTAAAATTTGCCTTTTAAAACATAACTCGTACTTCGCCCACCTGCAGTTTCCTTTTTAAGTATTTTTTTTTGCATCAAATCTTGCATATCTCGCAGGGCAGTATCGGCAGAGCATTTGGCAATTTTGGCCCATTTGGAAGAATTGAGTTTGCCTTCAAATCCATCAAATAATTTGTTGATAAGCAGTCGTTGTCTTTCATTGACAGGCGTTTCTGAATGCTTATCCCAAAACTTAGGTTTATTTAACACGCTTTTTAGTACTACTTCGGTAGCATTCAAGGCATTGTCCAGGCATTTTAAATACCACAATAGCCATACAGTAATATCCATCGACCCTCTTTGGAGCTTTTCTAAGGTAGTATAGTAGGCTTTTCTCTCCAATCTTATTTGGGCCGATATGCTGTAAAAACGCTGGGAGTCGCCATCTGCCTTTGCCATCTGCATATCTCCCAATGCCCTTGCTATACGTCCGTTCCCATCATCAAAGGGGTGTATTGTAACAAACCAGAAATGCGCAATAGCCGATTTTATAACAGGATCAAATGAATCCTTTGCATTGAACCATTTAAGGAATAATTTCATTTCTTTCTCTAAAAGTGCAGCATCTGGGGCTTCGAAATGCACCCGTTCTTTGCCCATGGCACCTGAAACAACCTGCATTGGCCCGTTTTCATTGTCGCGCCATTTTCCTACAATTATTTTATATAGACCACTCCTTCCTGTTGGGAACAGAGCTGAATGCCATGCAAATAAACGGTCTTTGCTTAGTGGTTTATGATGGTTTTGAGTGGCATCCAGCATCATTTCCACCACACCATCTACATGTCTGTCTGTTTTTATCAATCCAGCTATATCCATTCCCAGTCTTCGGGCAATGGAAGAGCGTACTTGATCTGGATTGAGGATTTCTCCTTCAATTTCACTCGATTTGATAATATCGAGTGTAAGGGTTTGCAAAGTAGTTTCATCTCTAAGGGCAAATCCCAAAACTTCCATATAGCCTTTTAAGCGTCCTTGCTTATGTCGAACGCTCGATAGTATGGGTAATACCAATGCAAGATTCCATATAAAGGAAGGCCATTCACTCAGTTGGTGGATATATTGATTGTGTATTCTCCGCATTTATGCGGTAAAAATGCGACTTATTCTCCGCATTCTCAAATTTATTCTCCGCATATTTGCGGAGATTATGCCATTTATTCTCCGCATCCGAACAAATCTTTCAATGTATACCCATCTTAAGTAGGTGCTCCGCAGAAAACGCTCTGAATAATAGGTTATGCCAAATCGTTAAGTTTGAGATTATCTAAAACCTCTCTGATATGGGTTTAAACTAACAATCCAATTGTTTAAAAAATTGCGCGTGAAAGTTTTCATTTGACAAAGCAAAATGAATGTAAGCGTCATGTAAATTATAGCCATGTCTGGCCGTTCTTAATTATAAAAATTTGAAATGTACTAGAATCGAGCCTATCATCTATTGAATCGAGATATTATGCGGCGTCGTGCGAAAACAATAAGACTTGTTGAAGGGCCTTTACAAGACCCGGAATTGTAGATTGTTTGGGGATATAGCCAGCTGCTCCAAGCGCCATCAATTCCTCAACAGTTGTTCCTTCTGAAGGGGAGGAGTAAATATAGATAGGTATATTTTCCAGTCTTTTTATCTTCTTCATCTCCTTCAGACATTCTCTGCCATCCATAATTGGCATATAAAGATCCATAAAGATAATATCAGGTATAAATGTATGGTTTTCCATCAGCATTTTGAGCGCCCTCAATCCATTGTGGGCCGTTACACAAATTATATCACTATTAACTTCCTTTATTGCAATTTCAAAGATGATTTGGTCATCATAATCATCATCAATAAGGAACCATTTCATATTGTTTTCCATGTACTATTTAGTTAATTTTAAAGTTCACAGCAAGATTAGCCTCTATAACTCTCAAGTATATTATATCTGAAAACAATTTCTTTATATAATATTAATTTAAAACTGGCCTTTTGGGAGTTACAAATTGTTAGTTTTACTGGTCAATTATTAACGAAAGATATACAAGGGCATCTTGTTTTATCAAGAGCATTGTTATTGATACGTTAGATATAAAACTTAATTGGAAGGCGGAGTAGCAATCCCCCTTATTCCAGCACTGATTTTTTCCCAACTAAAGTGCTTCTTAAATTCTGCAGCATTTTTTGAAAAGGAGGCTTCCCGATTATTGGCATAAAAATCGAGGATGGCATCCGCAATATCTTTTTCATCTTTCTCTGTTACATATCCCACTTCTCCATTGGGTACTGTCTCGGCAAGCCCGCCTACATTGGTTACAAGCATAGGTTTGTTAAAGTGGTAGGCAATCTGAGTTACTCCACTTTGGGTAGCAGAATGGTAGGTTTGGACTACCATGTCGCAAGCCGAAAAGTACTTAGAAACTTCGCCATTGGGAATAAATTCATTTCGTTGTACCACATATTCTTCAAGTTTTAAATCTTTGATCAGTTGCAGGTAAGGTTGATTGTCCTCATAATATTCTCCTGCGATAATCAACTTAATATTTAACTGACGCAATCGCTTATCAGCAAAGGATTTTAACAAAAGATCGAGGCCTTTATAGTGGCGAATAAAACCAAAAAACAAGAGGTAATTAACATTTTCATCCAGTCCCAAGGCCATTTTTGCGGTTTTTTTTGCCAGCACATCACCAAAATTATCATACATGGGATGTGGAATGTATTGTCTTGGTTTATCGGGTACGAGTCCTTTTAGATCTTCCAGAACGGACTGACTCATAGTTATAAATCCATCCATTTTGGAAACGAAATAGTCAGTACATAGCTTATCATAGAAGTGCTTTTCATGGGGATAGATATTATCAGCAATAGCTACAAGTTTTGTTTTTTTATTCTTCTTAACTATTTTGGCAATAGTACCCAAACATGGTGCCATAAAAGGCATCCAATACCTGAAAGCCATAATATCAGGTGCCAGTTTTTTGTATTTATTTCCAACCGATATCCAGTTCAAAGGATTAATGGAATTCATTGCAGAATCTATATGAATATGTTCGGGTGCGGGGTCTGAACTGTACTGTGTTTTACCCGGAAATAACATAGATGGATACTGTAATTTAAAACTTAAAATGGAAGCATTATTTCCTTCATTCTGGAACTGTGAGCATAATCTTTCATCATAGGTGCTTAATCCTCCGCGGAGCGGCCATGCAGGTCCCACGATTACAATTTTTAAAGGCTTGTCATGTTTTTCAATAGTTTCGCTTGGCATCCTGTTAAGTCAAATTGTTATAATGTTATAAGTTAATAGTGCAGCAACTTTAGTTTTATAAACGTCACACTATAGCATGAACTTAGAAGTTTGTTTTTTCAGAAACGGCATACTGGTTCCTGTCACCACTGTTACGGCTTACCATTTCGCCCAGAAAGCCTGCAAGGAATAATTGAGTGCCAATCACCATGCAAATCAGGCCTAAGTAAAATAGGGGAGAGTCGGCCACTAATGCAGCCTTTTCATGGTGCATAATATGGATCATTTTTACAATTAATAGGAACACAGCAATGAAGAAACCCAATAAAAAACTTAGCAAGCCATATACCCCAAAAAAATGCATAGGTTTTTTGCCAAATTTGCCCATGAAGAAAATGGTCATTAAATCGAGTAGTCCGTTAACAAAACGGTTTAACCCAAACTTGGTTGTGCCATATTTCCTTGCTCTGTGTTCTACTATTTGTTCGCCAATTTTTATGAAGCCTGCAGATTTAGCAATAACAGGAATATAGCGGTGCATCTCGCCATATACTTCAATGTTTTTAACCACATCGCTTTTATAAGCCTTTAATCCGCAATTGAAGTCGTGGAGATAGATACCACTCATTTTACGTGTAGCCCAATTGAAAAGTTTGGTAGGGAGTGTTTTACTTATCGGGTCATAGCGTTTTTTCTTCCAACCGGAAATAATATCATAATTTTCTTCCTTAATCCTCCGGTACAGTTCAGGTATTTCTTCGGGACTATCTTGTAAATCAGCATCCATTGTAATGATAACATCGCCTTTTGCATCGGCAAAACCAATGTTTAAAGCTGCAGATTTGCCATAGTTTCGTCTGAATTTAATACCCTTAATGTTTGGATTGTTTTTGATGAGTGTTTGTATCACTTCCCAGCTTTTATCCGTACTTCCATCGTCGATGAACAGTACTTCATAAGTGAAATTATTGGCCAACATCACTTTTGCAATCCACGCTTCCAATTCAGGTAGCGATTCGTCTTCATTGTAGAGTGGTATGACGAGTGATAGGTTAATCATTTTTAAGGTGGTCGTTTAATTTAGGGTTGGCCATATTTTCAAAAAAATCACAATTTATTTTAAGCGGAAATATTAATGGTTGAAATGTTGGAATTTACCGTTGAAAGATGCTTCAATGAAATAGGGGAGCGGCTTATCCATATAATAAGTATTGGATGATAAGGAATAATTATTGTTTCTCGAAAGTTTGGTCTGCTTATGAGGGTTGATAATTATTAAACTAGCAGCTTCGCCAACTTTGATTGACTGATAATTAAGCGACAGAATCTCGGAAGGGCCAAAGTTGAATTTTTCAAAAAGCAATTCATCAGGCATATTGGGGCAAAACCTGTTGCGGCCTTCAATGGCAAGGCTTAAGGCAATCTGAATGCTTATGGCGCCATAGCTGGCGTAGTCAAATTCTACTGCCTTGTTTTCAATTTCCTGTGGATGGTGATCGGAACAAATGGCATCTAACGTGCCGTCGGTCAAGCCTTCCCAAAGCGCTTTCACATCATTTGCTTGTCGCAGAGGAGGTAATAATTTTAAATTGGTGTCAAAATCCATTAAAGTCTCATCTGTTAAAACAAGGTTCATTACAGCAACATCTGCCGTTACAGCAGTACCTTGTGTCTTGGCCTGTCGAATCATTTCAACCGATTTTTCCGTGCTTACTTTGCTGATGTGGATTTTGGTTTGGTGGTAGTCTGCCAATTCAATTTCTCTTTGCACCACTAAGTATTCTGCCATTGCAGGAATGCCTTTTAAACCTAAACTTACTGCTATTGGCCCCTCGGCCACCTGACCTTTTCCTGCCAAGGATTCATCATTGCAAAAACTATAAATAAGGCCGTTGAAACTCCTAGCATATTGCATAGCCCTGCTTTGTGTGCCTGCATTCTGTATGGAGTGGTTGGCATTGGAATATGCTACAGCACCGCTCATTTTCATATCGTACATTTCCGCAAGGTCATTGTCAGTCAAATGGTGGGTTA
>JBBQIF010000008.1:0-17975 GCA_038324665.1 Bacteroidia bacterium | reverse complement strand
ACATACATGCCCGAGGAATAGCGTTTTACAGGCGTATCTATATACCTAGCAACACCACTGAAATCAACTATTTCATCGAACTTGGATTTTATTTCTTTTTTGGTCATACCAAGTATGGCCCCATTCAGAAAGATATTTTCGCGCCCTGTAAGATCAGGATGGAAACCTGTACCCACTTCCAATAAACTGGCAATCCTTCCTTTTACTTTTATGCTTCCCACACTTGGGGCTGTTACCCTAGACAGCATTTTTAGCAAGGTAGATTTACCTGCACCATTCTTGCCAATTATACCTAGAACCTCTCCCTTTTTTACCTCAAAACTTACATCTCTTGCCGCCCATACAATATCCCCTTTCTTAGCCTGAGTGGTCCTGTCATTATCTGTTATGAGTGAATCATCAATGCTTTTCCTCCCACCAATCCTTTTTACCAAATTAACGAGTTCACCGGCAAATGTTCCTGTGCCAATTTCACCAAGGTTATATTTCTTGCCGAGGTTTTCTACCTTAATTACTACTTCGCTCATTATACGGTATCCATAAATGTTTTTTCGACACGGTTAAAAACCGCTATTCCCAATAATAAAAGTATGATTGCAAAAACTGCGCTATAGGTTAATAACAATGGATTGAAACTTCCTCCACAGTCGAAACCATACCTTGCTGCTTCCATTATTGAGGTCATTGGGTTATATTTTACAAAACGGTAAGCAAATTGACTTTGTTCCTTCAATTTATCCAAATAATAAATTACTGGTGTTCCCCACATCAATAATTGCACACCAAATGCAACAAGGAAAGTAAAATCTCTGTACCGTGTTGTCAGGGAAGAAATAACCAAACCTGCACCTAAACCCATTGTTGCCATTAAAACCAAATATACAGGAATCAGCAATAAAGAAAGGTTAGCTTCCATTTGGTAAGTGCCTTTAAAGTAATAATATCCCCAAACAATTATGAGCAATAAAAACTGTAACGAAAATTTTAACAAGTTGGATATAACCACAGATATTGGGACTGAAAGGCGGGGAAAATATACTTTTCCAAAAACACTGGCATTTGCAACAAATGTATTTGAAGTGGCAGTAAGACAGGATGCAAAATAGCCCCAGAAAGTTTGCCCGCAAAGAAAAAACAAGAACGATGGTTTACCCTCGGGCGCTAGGTTTGCCACTACCCCAAAAATAAGCGTGTATATAAGTGAATTAAACAGGGGTTGGATAAAAAACCAAACAGGGCCCAATACTGTTTGTTTATATACTGCCACATAATCCCTCTTAACCAGTAATGCGATTAAATCACGGTATTTCCATAGTTCCTTAAAGTTGAAACTCAGGATACTTTTTTTAGGACTGATTTCGTAATCGAATGTTTCGCTCACCTGACTAATTTTAATAATTTTGAAGGAATTTTTACCTGTAGGCTATTGCCAAAGTTTTCGAAGTGTATAACAAACAACTTGGTGTCATTTTTATGATACAATTCACCAATTTGCCCTTTTAATGTCCCATCTGTTATCATTACTTTTTCTCCAATCCCCATTTCCTCATGATTTTCCACAACGGATATGTCATAACCATAGTGAATAAAAGACTGTATGGTTTCAATTTCATGCTGAAATACAATTGCATTCTTTTTATTGTATTTAAGAAACCCAACAACTCCTGTGGTTTTTAATATATCATCAGTATTCCTAGTTTCCCTGACGAAAACATAACCATTGAAGAGGGGTTTTTCTATAATTTTCTTCCTGTCGCTCCACTGACTTACTACTTTAATAATAGGTAAATAATTCTCTGCATTGATTTCAGTCAGTTTTTGAGCTACCTTTTTTTCCTGACGGGAAGCTGTATAGATTACATTCCAGTTATTTTCTTCCTTCATTTTTTTTTTAAAGCGCTGCCTCCTCAGTCACACTCGTGATCTAAGAAAGCCTACTAACAAATGACTTATACCAATGGTTTAAGTCCTATTTTATCATTGCCTAAAATCGGTTTTTTAATCCCGCTTTTCAGGTAATTTTCCATTTATTTCCCTCGACCAAAGTAATAAGTAAATACCTTCTTTGATACTCAATTTTTCAACAATTGTGTATTTAATTTTCCGACTTATTTTCCGTCCTACTTTTTCACACAATTCTTTAAGATAAGCTTCGTCAACTTTTCCTATAATAATCAATTCTATTTCCTTCCCATCTATACCCCTTGCAAATGAACCGGTTAGATAAACTTTTTCTAAATTTCCCAATTTGGAAACAATATGTTCCACAATCCAGTCGAGCCCAATGTACTTGAAAACAATATTATTGATGTCTTTAAATAGTGGATGGGAGACATTCGCCTTGAACAATTTTTTATTGCCTTCAAACTCCGTCTGCAACATGCCAGCCTTCTCAAATTTATTAAGTTCCAGACGAATCGCATTCGTAGATTCCCCAAATTCAGCCTCAAGATTTCTTAAATAAGACTTTGTCTCACTGTTTAAAAAAAATTTTAACAGCAATTTTACCCTTGTTTTAGATGTAATGAGGGTTTCTATCATGGTTTAATTGAGTAGCAAAACTACTCAAAAAAATCTATTTTGAAAACAAATTGTATTTTATGATGCAATAAATAGCCCTGAAACCATCTTTCCAGCCTATTTTTTTACCTTCCAGGTAGGTTCTGCCATAGTAGGAAATTCCGACCTCATAAATCCTGACTCCTTTGATACGAGATACCTTAGCGGTAACCTCTGGTTCAAAACCAAAACGGTTTTCTTTGAAACTAATTGACTGTATAATTTCTTTTTTAAACAACTTATAACATGTCTCCATATCGGTCAGATTTAGGTTAGTAAGTGAATTACTCAATTGTGTTAAGAATTTATTACCTAAAGAATGCCAAAAGAATAAGATTCTGTGAGGTTTTCCTCCCATAAATCGACTGCCATAAACGACATCGGCAAATCCATCCAATATAGGTTTAAGCAAAATATTATACTCATTGGGATCATATTCAAGGTCGGCATCCTGTATAATTATATAATCTCCAGTGGCCTCTTTTATTCCAGTATGGAGGGCCGCTCCTTTTCCTTTATTAATTTCATGCTTTTTATACATAATATTAAGGTCCGGATATTGTGCTATATAATTCTTGATCGCTGCTTCAGTTTCATCGCTTGAACAATCATTGACAATCACAAGTTCCTTGGTTATTCCCCCGATTAATTCAACAGCTTTTACTTTATCAAGAATAAAATGAATAGTTTTTGCCTCATTGTATGCAGGGATAATAATAGATAATTTACTCATATTATTTTTTAATAAATGTATTTAACGCGTATATTCTTTCTATTATCTCCACTACCTTTAGTCCTTCTAATGCATTGGTAGTGAGAGTAGTTCTGTTCATCAGGGTGTCTATTACATTTTCATACACATAATTATGGTTGGCTGCTGACCCTTTGAAAAGTCCATAATCATTGGCAGGATTGGCTTCGGCTAATTCTGGCATTTCATAGTTTTCAATATGGCAATATTCCACTTCATTCATATACTGCCCTCCTATTTTAACGCTACCCTTTTCAGCAATAATTGTTATACTGCTCTCTAGGTTCTTATCCCAAATAGCTGTTGAATAATTGATGCAGCCCATACCTCCATTTATGAAATTAAAATTTACCATTCCACTATCCTCAAAATCTGTAAGTCCACTATGGTTAAAATTATTGAATTTTGCTTGAATATCATTTATATCGCCAAACAACCAATACATAATATCAACAAAATGGGAAAATTGTGTAAACAGCGTGCCACCGTCCAATGCTAGTTTTCCTTTCCATCCATCTTTCTTGTAGTAACGGCTGTCTCTGTTCCAGTAGCAATTGGTTTGTACCAAAAATATTTTACCTAAAATGCCGTCATCTACCACTTTTTTAATCCATTCGGAAGGCGGTGAGTATCGGTTTTGCATAACACAAAATACCTGCCTAGAAACCTGAAGTGCCTTAAAGATTATTTTTTCACATTCAGCTTTTGTAAGCGCCATTGGCTTTTCTATAACAATGTGCTTTTTATTTTCAAGACCTATCAATGCATGTTCTGCATGTAATCCATTTGGGGTTGCAATTGCTAATACATCAAAGTCAATTCCTGCATTAATAAGTTCATTAATGCTATTGAAAAAGGGAACTGGATTCGCATCCAACCCAAGGGATTCCTGAGGCCTTATATCGCAAAGGGCAACCACCTCAGATTCAGGGTGTCTGGAAATCATCTCTATATGGCGTTTGCCAATATGTCCAATTCCAACTACAGCAAATTTTATCTTTTTAACTTCACTCATATTTCGGAAAGGGTTCCTTTTTCAATCTTATATATATGGTCGCAAAGATGCAAAATTCTGTTTTGATGCGCAATAATAATAATAGTAACCTGTTGCGCTTTTAATTTCTTTAAACTCTCTATTATTATATTCTCAGACTCTTCGTCTAAAGCACTTGTAGCTTCATCAAATAGCAGAATCTTGGCGTTTTTGTACAATGCCCTAGCGATAGCAATCCTTTGTTTTTGTCCTTCACTTATTTTTACTCCCTGTTCCCCCAGAACAGTATTCTGACCATTTGCCAGCTTTTTGATGAATTCATTGATTCCTGAGTTTTCCAATGCCCTTTGTAGTTTTTCTTCGTCTATTTCGTTCGAGAATGTAATATTCTCAACCAATGATTTATTAAAGATAAAAGGTGATTGGTGAACAAATCCCAATTGATTTTGCCAGGCCCTTGTATTGTGTTCATTCAATATAATATCATCCACCCTTATTTCACCATTCCTCGGAAATATCAGTCCTGAAATAATCTTTAGCAAGGTGCTTTTACCACTTCCACTGTTTCCTGTAATTCCAATGATTTCCCCCTTATTAATGGTTAATTGAACATTTTTAATTAGGTCTTCCGCACTATCTATATGTTTAAAAGAAATGTCTCGCAATTCTAATTTCGAATGAAGTATAACGGGATGCTCCAAATTCTGATGTTGATTATCCTCGCTGCCTTTTAAAAAATCAATAGTATATTGATAATGTTTGATTTTCATCAAAGCAACTAGCAATCTATTAAGTGCTGGAATTAACCTGAAGACAGAGAGTACAAAAACGGCACCTAATAATCTTAATCCTCCAGGATTATGAGAAAAGAAATAACCATATACTACTAATATAATGACCCCCAATAATACTATAAATTCATTGGTTCTTGAGGGGATTAACTGGTATTGAATCGATTTAAAATCGCACTCTAGCAAAAGTTTCTGTTTATTCAAAAAATCTTTGATAAAATATCCGGAAGAATGATTAATCTTCATATCCGTAAGTCCATTTATGCCTATGTTCAGGCTTTCAATAGTATTTTCTCTGTGGTTTTTTGCTTTTTGACCCAAGGCATACACCTTATTTTTAATTGTCTTGTTAATAAAATAGAAGGCAGGCCCTGTCATTAAAACAATCAGTAGGAAAACCATTGGATTAATCCAAAGTATAAATATCACCAGGAATATGACAATGATACTTTCTCCAACTATTGCCACAAATGGCAAAAGTATGCCTGTGGCATAATAAAAAGAGTTAAAATGCACCTTTTGCAACAACTCCGAAGTTCCCTTTGATGCAATTTTTAAATAGGATTGATTGACTGTATGATAAAAGGTTTTTTCTGTAAAACACTGGACAAGTTCCGTACTTAGTCTTCGAAGGCTCCTTTGAATTATAAGAGCGAGGATATTTTTGATGGCAAAAAAGAATACTACACCAATAATTAAAAAAATCAGGAAACTGGCTTCACCGGGCAAACCCGAATGTTTAAAAACATACCTCAGTTTACTGCTTTTTTCAAGAAAATCCCCATCAATTGCCAGCATCAATATTGGCACTACGGCTGCCAAACCTACCACATCTGCAATCGAAACCAAACTTGTTAAAAATAATAACCATTTTCCTTTTCGAAGGCTGGTTTTATCCATCAATTGTTTGATACTGTTTAAAGTGTGCAATATAGCATTTGTGGATGCAGACAATATTTATTGATGATTTTTAAGTTTTTTCGTATTAATTTGCAAATGTAGTTTTTATTCTACAAAAGATTGTGTTTGATATTACCCCAAAAGAACAAACTATAAAACAAGTTAGAAAAGGTCTAATACACCCCCTTTCCAACAAATACCCCTTGCTGAATTTTGAAAGTGATATTTTCAAAAAATCCATGCTTATGCATGATGAGGATTTCGTCTCTGAATGGGTGAAAAATGGTTTTTACTTCAATACCTGCGGCAACAGTTATGATTTTTTATCCCAGATTATTCAATTAAAAGAAGAAAAAAAACTTGGAAATATAGCAATTGGAGAGAAAAAACTGACCGACCTTTTTAACGACAATGGAATAGAATATATTTCGGCTGAAAAAATTGAAAATACAATCGTGATTTCTTGTCTGAAACTTGAAAGTATCAGTATGTCTGTTTGCCTGAGCTCCGAAGTCCAGCCCATAAAAGCAATTAATATGGCTAAGCATATCATTATTTATGCCAAAAGCTCACAGGTTGGGAATCCTACTATTAATACATTTTTTAGCGAATTAATGGTTAAAAATGATTTCAGGATCCAATTGACCATTGATTATTTTAAAAGGTTCAGTTCCGTTTATTTATTTATGGAATTATAGGCTTAAGTCTACTTGAGATAATAGGTATGGGGGCTATTGTTATGAAAAGCGCTCCCTTTATGCTTACCTTTGTTGAAGTTATGCCATATAATAGAAATAATAAAAACGATAAGCCGTTTAAAAAAGATTATTCTGAACCAGGTACAGGTCGTAAAAAAAGATCGGATTCAGAAGACGACCGTCCTAATACCAGGTATAACCCGGATGATAAAGATGAATTAGCGCCTCCGAGATTTTTAGCGCCTCCGCCTAACAGCTTTATCCGGAAATCATCAAGCGATGCTCCTAAAAGGCCATACGAGAAAAGGGATAGTGGCAGCTTTGGGGATAGACCTAAGAGACCTTACGAGAAAAGAGACACTAGCAGTTTCGGGGATAAGCCAAAAAGACCTTATGAAAAAAGGGATAGCGACAGTTTCGGGGATAAACCTAAGAGGCCTTATGAGAAAAGAGATAGCAGTAGCTTTGGAGACAAGCCAAAAAGACCTTACGAAAAGAGAGAAAGCAGCAGTTTCGGCGACAACGCCAAGAGGCCTTACGAGAAAAGGAAAAGCGACAGTTTCGGGGATAACGCTAAGAAACCGTATGAGAAGAGAGACAACAATGGATTTAACGATAGGCCAAAAAGACCATATGAAAAAAGGGATAGTAATGGATTTGATAGTAAAAAAGATGGGGATAGTAAAAAACCATTCCGGCCCAATTATGACCCTGAAATAAAAAATAAAAAGCAATTTGATCAGCCTAAAAAAACCTTTGGTGAGAGAAAGAAAGAACTTACTGGAGATACTGGAGGCAAAGATGATATCAGGTTAAATAAATATGTGGCTAATTCCGGAATATGCAGCAGAAGGGAAGCCGATGAACTCATTGCCAAAGGAATGGTGACCGTTAATGGCAAAGTAGTAAAAGAGATGGGGCACCGCGTTAAACTTACTGATACAGTGACTTTCGACGGTAAAAAAATATTGCCAGAGCCTTATGTTTATATCATCATGAATAAACCTAAAGATTTCCTAACTACAACCGAAGATGATAGAGGCAGAAAAACAGTGATGGATTTGGTGGCTGATAAAATAGAACAGCGCATATTTCCCGTTGGCCGTTTAGATAGGAATACGACAGGTGTATTGCTTTTAACCAATGATGGCGAGGTTACGCAGGCACTCACCCACCCCAGCTTTGAAATTAAAAAGATTTACCAAGTAGAATTGGATAAAAAAGCAACGAGTGCAGACCTTGATAAATTGGTTAGCGGAATAGAACTCGAAGATGGTGAAATCCATGCAGATGGTATTGCATTTGTAGAGTCTGAGGATAAAAGGCACGTTGGTATTGAAATACATAGTGGCAGGACCCGTATAGTGAGAAGAATGTTTGAACACCTTGGTTATGAAGTTGAAAAGCTCGACAGGGTTAGTTTTGGGATATTTACTAAAAAAGACTTGCCAAGGGGTAAATGGCGACATTTAACACAAAGCGAAGTAGGTTTCTTGATGAAATTGAAAAGTAAAATGTAGGCTTATTTTACCTTTATTATTTTAGTCCAATATTGAACTTCGCCATTGGTGATTGAAAGGAAATATATTCCAGCCTTAATATTTGAAATGTCAAACAGATTGAGTTGATTGGCCTCCACCTCGCTCCCCATCAGCACTTTACCCTCAAGATCAATCAGATTTAATTGACCATCAATTGGCGCAAAAATGCAGATTTCATTATCTGCAGGATTAGGGTAAATCTTAATTAATTTAGTTATTTTAGAGATGCCTTCTATTACATAGCTAAGTTTAAACGTTATAGAATCATAGCCTTCACAAAAACCAGTATTAATTGCTAGAAATGCCTTATAATCCCCACTATCTTTGTAAAAAATATTTTTAGGATATTTCTGAACAGAGCTATCGCCATTGCCAAAATGCCATAACCAATTAAAATTAATAAGGTTCATATTGGAATCAATAAGTGCAAAATCAACTTTATATTTCGTGTTTGGTTGCAGCGTATATTTAATCTTAAAAGCGGGCTTATTTAAAGTGGTTTTGTAAAAAAAATTCGTATCCCTGCAATGTGTTTGTGGATTTGTATAGGTATATACCAACTTATGAGCTAAGGAATAAGCACCGCCCATAACAACTGCATTAGAATTAAATTTATTCCCGGTTACATAAGTGCCAGTCCATTTACCGTTAGTGTCATTTATAGCGTAATTTTTACTGCTTAATTGATATAATCCTGAATTTGTGCAAATAGTATCTGGGTTTGGCATAATAATCTGAGGAAGGCCGTAAACCATTCTCTCTATGCTATCTGATGTAGGGCAACCGCTGCTTAAATCCGTAAACTTCAGGCTGTAAGATCCGCCTTGGGGATTAATGCTTACATCAAAATTCTTCTGGCTTTTTACACTGTTATTGATTGCATTCTTAACAACAGAGTCACTCTTGTCCCTTGAACCGCCATACGCAATGCATTCCCACGATCCGGCAGTCAAGCGATTTCCTGTAAAGCTATCCCTAACAAAACTATCCAGTGAAATAAGCGGATTATTTACACAAAAAGGAGGCATTGCATCAAACTTTATTTTTGGTAGGCGAAGTACTGTTACCTTTGCAGTATCACAACTTTTGCATCCTGTAGAACTATTACTGAAACAATATTCTACCAAATAATCCCCAGTTTTATGGTATTCACTTTCCAAGCCCGGATCCATATAATATTTAAAAGGCACAGAACTAGCATTTACAGATAGAATCTTAGTAGGATCCACCCCTGAACCTTTAGGCACAGAAATAATCCTGTAACTCTCGTTGCCTCCTGTTTTAACAGAAGGTAAATCTACCAGCTGATCCAACCTTATTTTACCAACTTTCTGGCAAAATAACCCATCCCTTACCTGCACCACAGGGTTTGGATATATGCGCAAAGGCTTACACTCATAATTGTAACAGCCATTTCCATCTGTATAATCATAACAAACGGTATCCCTGAAGCCTGTAGAAGGTACCTGGGAATTGGCTATAAATTTTTGGTGGCAATAAGCATAAGGTGAACTGCCATTTATCCAACTTGGCTTTTTAAATTTCTGGAAATAGTGTAAATTGGAAATATTACCCGGCATGGCTTCAGCAATATTGTCATTCGTAAGGTAAATGCATCCATCGACATAGCATCTTGATGGCAGTCCATGGAATACGAATGTAGGCACTGGGTTCACAGTTAATTCCAATGTATCCTTGCCTGTAAAAGTGCCTTTAAATGTATTTTTCGTAACCAACAATTCATATTGCTTTGATGCAAGGCTGGAGATTTTAATTTTAAGATATTGGCTATTGGAATAAACTTGGCTATTGCTGAGGTCTGTCCATTGATAAGAGCCGGTATCACCGGTACTTAACCCTTTACCCATCACTTTTAACGAATCATAGAAGCACAGGTTTATATCAACCCCTGCATTCGCTTTTACCTGACTTTTGGCAGACCAGATAAAAGTAAAAATGATAATTGAAAAAACAAGCTGGCAGTATTTCATAAGTTGTTAAACATATTTTATATGGATATAATCATACCTCTAATCAAAATTAGTGTAAAATAATGATTATAAAAAGATTTTATAAAGAATAAAAGATTTTATAATACGCTTATGTCTTTAGTTTCCTGCCTTTTTTAAAAACTAGCCTACCATAATTCTTGCCTTTACGCAGTGATTTCTGGTCGTCTGCCGATAAAGCAGCAATACTTTGACATTCTTCACTACAACAATTATTATATTTGTCTTTACATGCCTTACATTGGATGAACAAAAGATTGCAGGCCACATTGGCACAATTGGTATGCACATCAAACGAAGTCCCACATTGATGACATTTTGCAATTATTTCTTCAGAAATATTCTCACTTAAACGCTCATCAAACACAAAGTTTTTGCCATGGAATTTGTTAGGAAGGCCTTTCGCTTTTACCTGCCTCGCATATTCAATAATGCCGCCTTCCAACTGATAAACCTCCTTAAACCCGTTATGCATCATGTAGGCACTTGCCTTTTCGCATCTTATACCACCGGTACAATACATTACAATCGCCTTGTCTTTTTTATCTTGCAGTAAACTAGCAACATAAGGCAACTGTTCTCTGAAAGTATCCACATCGGGCAAAATCGCATTTTCAAAATGTCCTACTTCGCTCTCATAATGGTTGCGCATATCCACCACAATTACCTCATTACTATCGGTTAGCTGATTATATTCTTCAGCCTTTAGGTGCTTACCAATCCTGGTAACATCGAAACTTTTATCACTAATACCATCTGCAACAATTTTATTTTTAACCTTAATGGCTAATTTAAAAAAGGATTTGCCGTTATCATCAACTGCTAAATTTAACCTGATTCCCTTTAGAAATTCAATGTTTTCTATCTCATTTTTCAGAGCTTCCAAACGCTCATCAGGTATTGAAAACTGGGCATTTATACCTTCCGCAGCAACATATATCCTGCCCAATACTTTTAGGTTAGTAAAGGTAACAAATAAATTATCCCTAAATGATTTTGGATCATTTATATGATGGTATTTATAAAATGAGATTGTTGTTCTCGGCTCATTCGCTCCCATCAGTTTCCTTTTCAGCTCTTCGCCATTTATTTTATTGTGCAAAATCACTCCTGCAAAAATATGAAAAAAGTTTGAAAACCCTGATTTTTAAACATATCAAGCATCAAGGTTGTTTTTTATTGAAAAAAGCAATGATTAATTATCCAAAAAATTTATATTTGCCCATATATTAATTAAAAATTTATGAAGTTATTATTCAAACCATTGCTGGTCATAATGTGTATATTAGCACTTGCATCAGACATCATTGCGCAGAAAAAAATATTTTATGATGCAAAGTGGGAAAAGACCAAGGAAAAAAATGCACTCTACTACAGGACCATTACACCTGATGGCAATGAGTTTGAAATAAAGGATTATTATATGGATGGTAACCAAATTCAAATGGAAGGCCATTATACTTCAGAAAAGGCACTAGATCCAGAAAAAACCGGCGTTTTTATATACTATTTTAAAGGTGGGCAAAAGTCAAGAGAAGGAGAATACAAAAAGGGCAAAAATGAAGGTATTTGGAACGAATGGCATAAGGATGGCGCAAAAAAGTCTTCAGGTAACTATATAAAAGGCGAAAAGGAAGGTATTTGGGAATATTATCATAAAAAAGGGAAATTATCAGCAAAGGGTTCATACTTGAAAGGTGAAAAGGATGGCATTTGGGAATATTTTTATGACACTGGAGAAAAATCTACTATTTTCTCGTATAGCAAAGGAAAGAAGGATGGAGACAAAACAGTATACCATAAAAATGGAAAGTTAAAAGAAAAATGTAAATTTGAAAAAGATAGCTTAAATGGTGCCTATGAAGAGTATTGGGAGAATGGTAACCCTTCAACTAAAGGAGAGTATGTGGATAATAAGAAAAATGGAGCTTTTGAATGGTTTCATGAAAATGGAAAAACTTCATGTAAAGCAGAATGGAAAAATGGAAAATTCCTTAGCGGAAATTTTTACAATGAAGAAGGTATTAAACAAAGTGAGAAGGTTTACAAAGAAGATTTGATTGAGAAACTTGAATATACAGGCGGTTCAGAGGCAATGTACAAATTGATAGGAAAACAATTGGGGAACAAAGTAGATTTACAAGGTGCTAAAAAAGCCAAATATAAATTTTATTGTTACATAACACTACAGGTAGATGAAAAAGGTAATGTAACAGAAAGAGAATGGTTAATCCCTGACCTAGATTCCGAAACATTTGAAGATACCTGGGAAGTGGCTGAAAATATTAACAGTGCAATTGATGATTTTCCAAGATTTAAGCCAGCTATTGCTTATAATAGAAAAATAAAATCCAGCTATTCTTTCATCTGCAACTATGATTTTTCAAAATAATAAATAAATATAAAATGGCCTTCACATTACCCGAATTACCTTATGCACCTGCCGCTTTAGAGCCGCATATAGATGCACGTACCATGGAGATTCACCATGACAAACACCACAATACTTATGTTACTAATCTGAATAACGCTGCTGCAGGAACAGAATTAGAAAGTATGGGTATTGAAGATATTTGTAAAAATATCAGCAAATATCCAGTAGCAGTTCGCAATAATGGAGGTGGTCATTATAATCATAGCCTCTTTTGGCAAATATTAAGCCCAACAGGTGGTGGTGCTCCAACAGGAGCATTAGCAGATGCTATCAATAATGACTTGGGTGGGTACGATAAATTCAAAGAAGAATTTACCAAAGCAGCTGGTACACGTTTCGGCAGTGGTTGGGCCTGGTTATGTGTTAAAGATGCCAAATTATGTATTTGCAGCACAGCTAACCAAGATAATCCCCTTATGGATATAGAAGGCGTAAGGTGTGGAACTCCTATCCTTGGACTAGATGTTTGGGAACATGCCTACTATCTGAATTACCAAAACCGCAGACCTGATTATATTGCCGCTTTCTTCAATATCATTAACTGGGAAGAAGTGAACAGCAGATATAGTAAAGCTTTATAAAATTAAACTGACTTACTAAGCAAAAGCTACACTTTATGAAGTGTAGCTTTTTTTATGTACGTTTGATGCTTATAATTCTGATTTGAATCCTTGGATCCATAAAATTTGCTTCCTGTTTTTAGGTTTGGTTTATGCCATTTTTCAAACGCAAAATGCCATGATTGATTCATGGTATTACGCCGCTTGTGTTAAACATCATCAGGAATTATTCAACAGTCATCATTTACTCTATAATTTTATTGGCAATTATTGGTTTTCTCTATTAAAGTTAGTGAAACCCAACATTGAAGCGATTTTTGCACTGAATCTAATGAACGCCTTTGCAGCAACCGCATGCCTGTTTTTGCTTCACTCTTGCCTTTTAAAATTAAAAACAGAAAAAATTGTCGCTTTATGGCTCACCTTATTTTGTGGCGTTTCTTTTGGATTTATGCGCTATGCAAGCGATGCGGAAACCTACATTCTGCCTCTGGCTTTTTCACTGCTTTCCACTTATTTTTTTATAGATCAGCAGACTAAAAGGGTCTTGTTTTTTGCTGGTTTATTCGCTGCACTAGCTATACTTATTCACCAGTTACATATTTGGTGGGGATTGGCAATGATTATCTACCTCTTAAGAGAAAAACCATTTAAAACAGCCAATCTTTTAAACTTTTGTCTGCCACTATTACTAATCCCTGTCACTTATTTACTCGTTTATATTACAAAAGAATCAGGTCCCAGTACTTTTATACAATTTATAACTGGTGAATACAGTAAGGGCAATGCAGCACTTGATTTTTCATTAAAGGCACTCCTGCTTACTATTGTTAATTTCATTCGGACATTTATACAATTACACGGCCAAATAGCCCCTTTATTCCATCATTATCAATGGCCCTTCACATTTTTGGTTTGCATTATTGTATTTTTAATTATCGCTATCCTCACTCAAAAAAAACCATGGTTTAAGCCAATCAACAGGGAATCCACTGGTGATTATTCAAAATTATTTTTAACGGCATTTCTTCTGCACCTTATATTCGCCTATCTCTCGAGTGGAAATGCAGAGTTTATGGTGATATTGCCATTTTTAATGGTACTTTACTTTGGTGCAAAATACCAGTTTAGTAATACTGCTCCACTCAAGTATTTAACTATCATTATTTTAATGTGGAATATTTCTATTGGGATTGTCCCAAATGCCTTTTTAAATACCCAAAAAGTGACCCATCAGGTTGAAATAACCAGAAATAACCCCAATGCTTATTTTTTATGGAAGGCTAAGCCTTTGGTTGAAAATATTATTACCTACCAAAACGGGTTTAACCTTAAACGCAATTATATCAACCCAAAGACATTAGATACAAAATTAGTCGACAGCCTGCTGAACGCCAACAGCGCCATATACACAGACATTTATAATCAGCAGCAGGTATTGAACAGGGAGAGGTTGTTAAACGTCATAGAACTGGATAAAACATCAAGGCAATGGCATCTGTATCCTGCTGATTCATTTGATAACCTCTATGGAAGAAATTACATTTATTTAATCCAAAGAAGGACAGATTAAGTTACTTTTGCAATTTAAAAAATTCATGTTACCCTCAAAAACTAAAATAGGTATAATTGGCGGCGGACAATTGGGAAAAATGCTGATAGAAGCCGGCAAACCTTGGAATATCAACTATACAATACTTGAAATTGCCGACGCCCCGGCATCAGAAATTGCTAATAAGCATCTTATTGGCGTATTAACCGATGGTGCTAAAATAATTGAACTCGCCAAAAATTGTGATGTGCTGACATACGAAATTGAGCATATCAATATTGAAGCTCTCCATCAATTGGAAGCTGAAGGTAAGCGGATTATCCCTTCGCCCAAAATCCTTGAAATTATACAAGATAAAGGCTTGCAAAAACTGTTTTTTCAACACCATGCTATACCAACAACTGATTTTGAATTGGTAGAAAACCGCAGTGAATGGGCAGAAAAATTGTTGAAGCTGACAGGTGAGAAAGTAGCTGCAAAGTTAAGAAAGGGCGGGTATGACGGCAAGGGGGTAGAATTGGTGAACAAAAAACAAATGCTGGATTTTTATGACCAAATCCCATTTAATGAGCCTGCCGTGCTCGAAGAATTTGTTGAAGATGCTATTGAACTTGCTGTGATTGTTAGTCGCAATGAAAAGGGAAATATTTGCACCTTCCCCACTGTTGAAATGCAGTTCGATCCTAAAGCTAATTTGGTTGAATTCCTATTTTCACCAGCAGATATCAGTATTGAAATTGATGAAAAGGCAAAACGTATCGCAATGGATGCCATCATAAAACTTGAGGGTGTGGGGATATTTGCAGTTGAAATGTTTCTAGATAAGCAACAACATATTTTTGTTAATGAAATTGCGCCACGACCACATAACAGCGGCCACCATACTATTGAAGCCTGTTACACCAGCCAGTATGAACAACTGAACCGAATCTTGCTTGGAATGCCTCTTGGTAGCACAGAACTATTACAACCCGCCGCCATGCTAAATTTATTGGGGACTGATGGCGTTACCGGCGACTATGAAATTACTGGTCTAGAAAAGGTGATGGCAATTGAAGGTGTTTATGTACACTTATACAACAAAGCGCTAACCAAGCCAAAAAGGAAAATGGGTCATATCACTATTCTCGGCCGAACTATGGAGGATGTAAGGGAAAAAGCGGCAATTGTAAAGCTGCATATTGGAATGAAACAACTTTAATCTGAAACTGCAACCTGTAAAATATTCAGGATAATTCCAAGTATAACCAATCGGAAATTCATTTATTTGCTCGGCTAATTGTATGGTTCCAAAAGTTCTACTTTGGTATAAATACATTTTATTTCCGTTTTTTATTCTACTTTTGAACTTGTATTATCAAATATAAGAATGAAAGACGTACTAATTATTATGGGATCGGATAGCGACCTACATATAATGAAGGAAGCAGCAGAAATATTAGATGAAATGCAAATTTCATACACCATGACGATTGTAAGCGCTCATAGGACACCCGAAAGAATGTTTACAGAGGCTAAAAATGCAAAAATGAATGGTTATAAATGCATTATAGCCGGAGCAGGTGGTGCCGCCCATTTACCTGGAATGACCGCCAGTTTAAGTGAACTTCCAGTTATTGGCGTTCCTATTAAATCATCTAACCTTTCGGGAATAGATTCGCTGTATAGCATTGTGCAAATGCCACCGGGCATACCAGTTGGAACAATGGCTATAAATGGTGCTAAAAATGCCGGCCTATTTGCTGCAAAGATTTTATCTATCTCCAATCCGGAAATCTCAAAGGCAGTTGAAAAATATACAAAAGATCTGGAATTGGCCGTTATTGAAAAAGCCAACGATTTGGAAGAGAAGAGCTATCAAAAATACATAGATCAAAAATGATCATTGAAGTTGGGAATACTTTGATTTCCACAGAAATATTCTCCACTTTTTTTGTTTGCCACCTCGAAAAATGCAAAGGTGCTTGCTGTGTGGAAGGAGACAGGGGCGCTCCACTAGAAAAGGAAGAAATAGAAAAAATTCTGGCGAATATTGAAGGCATTAAACCGTATATGACCAAAGAGGGACTAGCTCTACTTAAATCTGAAGGTTTTCATGAAGGTGATGAAATTAACGATATAGCCACTACTTGCCTGCCAACAGGTGAATGTGTATTTGCCTACAAGGAAAACGGCATCTTGGGTTGTGCAATGGAAAAGGCTTATAAAGAGGGTAAAACAGATTATTATAAGCCCATAAGTTGTCATTTATACCCCATCAGAATTAACAAAACAGGACTCCATGAAGCTATTAATTACCACGAATGGGATATCTGTAACTCGGCTTGCAGCTTTGGCCGTGAACTGAATGTACCTGTCTTTCAATTTTTAAAGGAGCCATTAATTAGGAAATATGGAGCGCCATGGTTTAAGGAGCTTGAATTGATCTATGATGAATTTAAAAACATGAAATAATGTCTTTCAAAATAGCATCTATGTTTTTTAATATTGATTCATTATTTATTTTTGCCTGAAATTTTCGAAAACCAAGCCTATTCTTAACCCGAATACCCATTGACCAAATCTGAATTAGCCGACAAGATAAAAATACACCTTCCTGAAGGCACAGCCCCTTATGTAGTAGATTTATTGATTCAGTATAAAATTCAATTGAAACTCAATAAACCCAGAACCAGTAAATTTGGGGATTACAGGGCACCTTTCCGTCAGGATAATTACCATAGAATAACCGTTAACAAAGACCTGAACCCCTTTTCCTTTCTAACAACATTTTTGCACGAAGTGGCTCACCTTACAGCGTTTGAAAAATACAGGAATACGATTTTATCGCATGGCAAAGAATGGAAAAACGAATTTAAGGAATTGCTGGTGCCAATTGTCCAGCATCACCAATTACCTGCTGATATCCAGTCGGCATTGAAACATTATATGCACGATCCTGCTGCCAGCAGTTGCAGTGATAAAAACCTAATGAAAGTTTTGTCAAGGTACGACAAAGACCAGAAACCCTTGTTGGAACAGATACCACAAGGAAGTATATTCAAGTTGGATACTGGCAGGGTGTTCAAAAAAGGTATTAAATTAAGGAGTTGGTACCAATGTTTTGAGCAACCCGGGGGTAAGGAATTTAGAGTAAGTGGAATCAGCAAGGTAGAATTATTGCAAAAAAATTAATTTTCAATTAAT